>JBKJOD010000314.1:0-5428 GCA_046593245.1 Phycisphaerales bacterium | reverse complement strand
CGGATCAATCACTCGCGCCACACACGCCCCGCTCGATCCCTGCTCGATCACCACCGCTCGCTTCCCCGCCGCGCCGTCCATGTGGACGACACACACCGGCTTCGCGTCCGCGATCGCGGTACTCGCCGCGGCACTCAGATCAACACACGCCAGCAGTTCGCCGATCTGCTCGCTCGTGAGAACCGCGAGCACCCCATGCACCCGCCGCAACATCGGCGGCTCGGCGCGCACCTCGGCCATGATTGCCCGCTCATCAAGCGTCAGATACACGCTCTCGCCCAACTTTCGCGCCAGATCAAACACCCCATCCGCCCGTGCCATCGCGGCCATCCACATCGCAACGATCGCGGCAATCAGGATTCGCATGGTTTCACCATACCTCGCACCGCCGCGCCTCGCTTGCCAGAACGTGCCCGAAACCGCTCACACACCGACGTACTTCGCATAAATCCCGCGTGCCACTGCCGAATCGCTCGTCCCCTTCACGATCGCCCGCCCATCTCGAAACACTGTCAACTCGATCCCGCCTCGCTCCCGCTCCAGCCGACCGCGCAGCAGATGCTCCGTTGCCGTAAACGCTCCATGCGCCGCGAGCCGCAAACGCAACTCGCCAAGATCAACACTCGCCCCGGCCGCACTGGGCATCACCTGCACCGCGTTGCTCCCACACAAACTCGTCTCGCCCGCGTCCCCGCGCCCGCCCTCCAGAAACTCAAACTCCCGCTTCCCACAACAAATGCACGCCGCGCGATCGACACCCGCCAATCCGATCTCCCGCCACACACCGTTCCAAATATCCATCTGCCGCAAGCCGCGCGAAACCACATCCCACTTCCCAAGCAACACCTTGATCGCCTCCGCCACCTGCACGCTGCCCACGATCCCCACCATCGCCCCCAGCACGCCCGCCGTGTCGCACGTTGGCGCAACTCCCGCCCCCGGCGGCTCCGGAAACACACACCGCAAGCAAGCCGTCCGTGGCACGGGCTTTCCAGCCCGTGTGCCTTGGTTCTCTTTTCCTTCTCTCTCCCCCACTCCTTCCGGCACAATCACCATCCCCATACCCACCGTCCCCACCACGCCCCCATACACCAGCGGCACACCCAGCTTCACGCACGCATCGTTCACCAGGTACCGCGTCTGAAAGTTGTCCGTCCCATCCACCACCACCTGCATCCCGCGCACCAGCGACTCCACATTCCGCGAACTCACATCCGCAATCACCGGCTCAATCACCACCCCGGAGTTCACCCCCCGCAGCCGCCGCGCCGCCGCCTCCACCTTCGGCACACCCTCTCGCGCATCCCGCTCATCAAACAACACCTGCCGCTGCAGGTTCGTTTCCTCCACCACATCCCGATCCACAATCACCACCCGCCCCACGCCCGCCCGCGCGAGCCCATCCGCCACCGTACACCCCAGCGCACCACACCCCACCACCAGCGCGGCCGCCGCACGCAGCTTCTCCTGCCCTTCCAAGCCAAAGCCCGGCAACAGCATCTGCCGGTGATATCGTGCAAACGGATCAGACATACCCGCATCATACGAACTGCAACGACAACGCCCCGGCACAGGGCCGGGGCGTTGATGAATACTTCGTTGAATCCGCGATCAGCGGGCCGATTACCTCGCGTAGTGCGAGAACGCCTTGTTCGCCTCGGCCATGCGGTGGACCTGATCCTTGGTTTGGATCGCCGCGCCCTCGTTACGGGCGGCCATGAACAGCTCGTCGGCGAGCTTCTGGCCCATCGGGCGCCCCTTGGCGCCACGGGTGGAGTCGATGATCCAGCGGAACGCCAGCGACTGCTGACGCTTGCGGTTCACCGGAATCGGCACCTGGTAGTTGGCGCCGCCGACGCGCTTGGATCGCACCTCGACCATCGGCTTGACATTCTCAATCGCCCGCTGGAAGACCTCAAGGGCCGTCTTCGGCGCGTTCGGGTCGGTTTCCTTCTCGAGCTTCTTCTGGATGGAGTCCATCGCCTCATACACCACGCGCTGCGCAACGGCCTTCTTGCCGTCATACATCACGCAGTTGATAAAACGCGACAGAACCAGATCGCCGTACTGCGGATCGGGTCGGAGCTGTGCTTCGCTTGCTGTAAATCGTCCGGCCATCGTCAAATCTCCTTTGGCTCATCTGCCGCGCCGCCGCGGCTCTCTGTTCACCGCGTCGCCGGCCAGGCGATCACGATTACTTGCCTATGTCTGCACTCGCACTCGCGCACAATGCCGAGGGCCCAATGCCTTAGTTCTTACTTCTTCGACATCTTCGCGCCGTACTTCGACCGGCTCTGCTTGCGCTTCTCAACGCCGAGGCAGTCCAGCGAACCGCGGACGATGTGGTACCGCACACCCGGAAGGTCACGCACGCGACCGCCGCGCACCAGAACAATCGAGTGCTCCTGCAGATTGTGCCCCTCACCACCAATGTACGCCGTGACTTCCTTGCCGTTGGACAGGCGAACACGAGCGACCTTACGGAGAGCCGAGTTGGGCTTCTTCGGCGTCACCGTCTTCACGATCAGACACACGCCACGCCGCTGCGGCGAAAGCGACAGATCGCGCACGCGCGAACGGTTCTGGATCTTCAGGCGGGGCTTGCGAACGAGCTGATTGATCGTGGGCATGGCGGTGTCGCTACTCTGCTAATCGAATGTGTCGGTTTAGGTCACGAAAATCACGGAAATGCCCTCGACAGGGCAGTGTCAGGGAATAGGACGGGAAGGATAGCGGGCAACCCGCCATTGGCAAGCCCCATCCCGGATATCGAACATCAGCCAACCGGCACGCGGCATCGCACCAAAATATGAGCCTGCAAGCATTCGTCCCACGCCTTCCGCCCAACCGAAAGGTGGGACTTCGATCTGCTGACACAGTCACCTGTGGGCTATTTACCTCCACGCACTCACTTCCACATCCCGAACTTACCAACCGCCCTTTCAGATTTGCCATTTCCCCCTCCCCTACCATCCCCTCCAATGCGCCTCATCCTCACCAATCCCCGCGGCTTCTGCGCCGGTGTCCACATGGCCATCGACGTGGTTGACCAGGTCCTCGACCTTTACCCCGGCCGTGCCATCTACGTCTTCCATGAGATCGTCCACAACAAGCACGTCGTGAATCGCTTCCGCGAACGCGGCGTCGCCTTCGTCGAGGAAGTCTCCGAAGTCCCCGAGGGCTCCATCATCATCTTCAGCGCCCACGGCATCTCACCCGCCGTGCGCGCCGAGTCCAAAGCCCGCAACCTGACAATGGTGGACGCCACCTGCCCCCTGGTCACCAAGGTCCACAACGAGGCCATCCGCTACGCGCGCCAGGGCTACGACATTCTTCTCGTCGGCCACGCCGACCATCAGGAAGTGCAGGGCACCCGCGGCGAGGCCCCCGAAGCGATCCAGGTCGTCGAGTGCCCCGAGGACATCCCCCACCTCAAAATCCGCGACCCCAACCGTATCGCCTACCTCACGCAAACCACGCTGAGTACCGACGATGCGACGGTCATCATCGATGCGCTTAGAAGGGCCTTTCCCAACATCAAGGACCCGCCCAGCAGCGACATCTGCTACGCCACCACGAATCGCCAGCACGCCGTTCGCGAGATCGCGCCCGAAGTGGATGTCGTCCTCGTCGTCGGCTCGCGCAACTCCTCGAACTCCGTCCGCCTCACCGAGATCAGCGCCAACGTCGGTACGCCCGCGTACTTGCTCGACGACGCCAGCGAGTTGAAAGACGAGTGGTTCGCCCACGTCCCCGGCGGCGCACCCAACGCCACCATCCTCATCACCGCCGGCGCATCCGCCCCCGAAGATTTGGTTGCCGGCCTGTGCCGCAAACTCAAGGACCGCTACGCCAAAGATGGCGTGCAGACGACGATCGAGCAGCGCGACATCTTCCGCGAAGATGAAGAGTTCGGCCTCCCCGCCACCCTCAAACGCCTCATGCGCGAAGCCGGCAAAGGCGGCGACTCCGAACACCGCAAAATCAAAGTCGGCTCCTACGACCTCACCGAAGAGCTGTACGGCGCAGTGCCCCTGACCGTCGGCGGCAAGACGGTTCCGCACTAGTCCTGCCTTCTATGGGGTGGCACTGGCAGCTTGCTGCCAGTGATGTTGAAACAGCAACTCCCCATTACTCGCACTCTTCAGTCTTCAACTCTGAAATTTCAAGTTTGAAATTTCCAATCCCTCTGCCTCGGAGTTTGTCTTGTCCATCACCCGCCCCCTCGGCTTCCGCGCCTCCGCCACCACCGCCGGCATCAAACCCTCCGGCAAAAGCGATCTCGCGCTCATCACCTGCGATGAGCCCCCCGCCAAACCCGGCGTTCACTCCATCGTCTCCCGCCGCACCGCCGCCGCCGTCTTCACGCGCAACGCCGTCGTCGGCGCGCCCGTCGAGATCGGCCGTGCTTGGCGTGCCGCAATGCTCCGCGGCGGCCCCGCGCTCCGCGCCGTCCTCATCAATGCCGGTTGCTCCAACGCCGCCACCGGCGAACCCGGCGTCGAAGACGCCCGCGTCACCATGCGCTCCGTTGCCGAGCAACTCCGCTGCAAACCCGAAGAGGTCATGCCATCCTCGACGGGGATCATCGGTCACCGCCTTCCGGTGGACAAGATCACCTCCGCCATCCCAAAGCTCATAAGCACGCTCGCACGCGGCGAAGACGCCGACGAAGCCGCTGCCAAGGCCATCATGACCACCGACCTGGTCCACAAGATGGCCCACAAGGAACTCGAGATCAGCGGCAAGCAGGTCCACCTCGGCGCCATCGGCAAGGGCAGCGGCATGATCGCGCCGCGCCTCGACTCCGTCGGCCCCCAGGCCACCATGCTCGCCTTCATCACCACCGATGCCGCGTTCACCCCCAGCGCACTCCAGCACGCGCTGGAGGACGCCTGCCGCGAGTCCTTCGACCGCATCAGCGTCGACGCTCACCCCTCCTGCTCCGACACCGTGCTCGTCATGGCCTCAGGTGCCGCCGGCGCGGGCACCATCAAGCCCATCCACGACACCGACCCCGAGTTCTTCGTCTTCCGCGCCGCGCTCATCAGCATCTGTCAGACGCTCGCCACCAAAGTCGTCCGCGATGGCGAAGGCGTGACTCGCACCTTCAAGGTCGAAGTCAAAGGTGCCGCCGACGCCGCCAGCGCGGAGATGATGGCCCGCGCCGTCGTCGATTCACCTCTCGTCAAGTGCGCCATCCACGGCAAGGACCCCAACTGGGGCCGCATCGTCACCGCCGCCGGAAACGCCGGCGTCAAGTTCGACACCGCCGAAGCATCCCTCAGCATCGGCGGCGTCGAGGTCTACCGCGCCGGACTCCCCACCGGCGTCACCAAGAAAGACGCCCGGCTCATCGCCGCCATGAACGCCGATCCCGTGGAGTGCGTCCTCACCGTCGGCCTGGGCCGCGGCCGAAGCTGGATGC
>JBKJOD010000142.1:0-7233 GCA_046593245.1 Phycisphaerales bacterium | reverse complement strand
CCGATGGTGCGCATGAATCTTCCCGCGAAGAAGAACCTGCCGAAGGTGGGGGACGCGCTCTTCGGCGGCGATCTGACGGCGTGGTACAACGCGTACTGCGCCGCGTTCGAGGTGGTCCCCTTCTCGATTCCCACGGGATCGAGCGAAAAAGAGGTCGCGCGCCTGAACGAAGAGGCAAAGAAGGAGTGCGATACCGCGCTGCGGATGATCGCCGAGGCGGGGTTCGTCTGGCGCTACGGCTACGAGCCCGATGCCGCGCCGAAGAACGATGAGAAGGTCGCCCGCCTCGAGCGCGAGCTGAAGATCCTCGCCGACAAGAACATCACGGCGTACTTCCTGATCGTCTGGGACTTCGTCTCGTGGGGGCGTCGCCAGGGCATTCCCTCCAACGCGCGTGGATCGGGCGTGGGCACGATGGTCGGGTACGTGCTTGGTCTCTCCAACGCCTGTCCAGTTCGGTACGGGCTGCTCTTCGAGCGATTCACCGATCCGGATCGCTCCGAGTTCCCCGATATCGATATCGACCTCTGCCAGAACGGGCGGGCCGAGGTGATCGACTACGTGCGCCGCAAGTACGGGCACGTGGCGCAGATCATCACGTTCGGAACGCTCAAGGCCCGGGCCGCGGTGCGCGATGTGGCGCGGGTGATGGAGCTCTCGCTTCCCGAGGCCGACAAGCTCGCCAAGCTCATTCCCGAGCAGCTCGGCATGACCCTCGATCAGGCACTGATCGACGAGCCGGAGCTGAAAAAACTCTACGACTCCGATCCGCGCATCACCCAGCTCATCAACAACGCCCGCACCATCGAGGGCCAGGCCCGCCACGCCAGCGTCCACGCCGCGGGTGTTATCGTCGCCACCCGCCCGCTGCACGAGATCGTCCCGCTCTACAAGCAGTCCGGCGCGGCGGACCACGAGATCGTTACCCAATGGGACGGCCCCACCTGCGAGAAGGTCGGCCTGCTCAAAATGGACTTCTTGGGCCTGCGCACGCTCAGCGTCATCGAGCGAGCGAGAAAGCTCATTCGCGAAACGCTCGATGAGCGGGAGATCTGGAACGCCGTCGGCCGCGTCGCGGAGTACGACGCTCGTGAGGCCGCGCTCAAGGCGAGGTCCGGCAAGAAGGACACTACCACGATCGCGCACCCGCTCGATCTGGATCGCCTGAAGTTCGACGATGCCCGCGTCTTCAGCATCTTCCAGCGTGCTGACACCACCGGCGTATTCCAGTTTGAATCCGGCGGCATGCGTCGGCTGCTCATCGAGATGAAGCCCGACCGTCTGGAAGACCTCATCGCCGCCAACGCCCTCTTCCGCCCGGGTCCCATGGACCTGATCCCCGACTACAACCGCCGCAAGCACGGCACCGAGAAAGTTCCGACGGTGCATCCGGTCGTCGATAAATACACAGCCGAAACCTATGGCGTCATGGTGTATCAGGAACAAGTCATGCAGATCGTGCATGGTCTGGGCGGCATCAAGCTGCGCGATGCCTACTCGCTCATCAAGAACATCTCCAAGAAGAAGCACGACAAGATCGACAAGGAGCGTCCGAAGTTTGTCGAGGGCGCGCAGAAGCAGGGGCTGAGCAAGCAGGCCGCGGATGAGCTCTTCGAGCTGATCCTCAAGTTCGCCGGCTACGGATTCAACAAGTCGCACTCGACGGGCTACGCCATCGTCGCGTATCAGACTGCTTACCTGAAGACCTACTACCCGAACCAGTACATGGCCGCGTTCCTCACCTTTGAGAGCGGAGCGCAGAAGGTCAGCGACTGGATCCAGTACATCGAAGACTGCAAGAAAGTCCGTTTCGTAAACGGCAAAGTCGGCGTCGAGGTGAAGCCCCCCGATGTGAATCTGTCACTGGCGGACTTCAGCGTGGTGTACGAGTCCGGTGAGCCGCGCACCGCGCTGAACGGCCACGTCCGCTTCGGTGTCGGAGCGATCAAGGGCGTTGGCGAGAAAGCCATCGACGCAATCGTTCGCGAGCGCGACCGTTTGACCGCTGCGGAAACCGCGCAGCGCGTCGAGCCCAAGCCCTTCGCTTCCATCCACGACTTCTGCGAGCGCGTGCTCGCCAAGGCCGCCGTGCCGGGTACGGGCAGCGGCGGTGCCGTGCTCAACAAGTCCACCGTCGAAGCTCTCGTCAAGTGCGGCGCGATGGATGCCCTGCACGGCCGAGAGAACCGCGCCGCGATGATCGCCACCATCGAGCCCGCGATGTCCGCCGCGCAGAAAGTCGCCGCCGACAAAGCCGCAGGCCAGGGTGGCCTCTTCCTCGGCGGCGGTCCTCCGACCGGTGGTGCCGCCACTCTTGCGAAAAAGGTCGACGCCTCACTCGCCGGCACGCTCATCAAGACGACACCTTGGACCGAAGCCGAAACCCTCGCCAGCGAAAAAGAAGCCCTCGGCTTCTACGTCTCCAGCCACCCGCTCACCCGTTGGAAGCAGTGGGCCAGCGTCTTCGCCACCGCCACCAGCGACACCGCGCGCTCCGGCGCGCAGGATCAGCGCGTCGTCCTCCCCGGCTTGGTGCAAGGCATCCGCGCGATCATCGTGAAAAACGGCCGCAGCGCGGGACAGAAGATGGGCATCGTGACTATTGAGGATGAACTCGGCACCGTCGAGTGCGTCCTGTTCGCCGACTGCTTCGGCCAGTTCGCACACCTGCTCACGCAGGATGCCGTGGTCTTCATGCTCGGGCGCGTCGATCGCTCCCGCGCGGGCATGGTCGTCAATCGCAAGCAAGGCGGCGCGGCGGGCGGTGGCGGTGGGGGTGGGGATGATGAAGACGGAGCTTCCGCCGGTGCCGGTCCGACCGGCAACGAGAACGTCCAGATCGTCGTCGATCGCGTCGTCCCCATCGACGGCGTGCCGCTCATGCCCGGCAAGCTCTGGCTCAAGGTGGACTGCGACCGCCTCAACGGCACCGGCGAGCAGACGTTGAATCAAATCGCCGAGATCGTCAAAGCCAGCGCGGCCACCCCGCCCAAGCCATCCGGACCCGGCACTGATAAGCCCCAACTCTTCCCCATCGAGGTCATCCTCGACACCGCCGAGGCCCGCGTGCGGCTGGAAGTCCCCTCAACCGTGAAGGTGCTCCCCAGCCCCGCACTTATCGCGGCGCTCACCGGCAAACTCGGCGATGGCACCGTCCGCGTAGTTGGTGGCGTGGCCGCCGAACTCCCCAACGCGCGGCCGCGCTGGAACGGGCAGAAGAAGGCGGGTTAGTCGGAAGTCTGATCGGGTGGCAGAACGTCATATGCACATTCGGGACAAACGGTTGTCCGCAGACCCCGCAGGTCGTAGCCGCATCTCGGACACGCATATGGGGTCGGTGGAACATGGAACAGTCGATATGCGGCAGCGCACGCGGCAAACTCCATGATCAAGGCCGCCAATCCAGACAGTACATACAGGAATGGCGCGGTCGCAATCGCGGTTGCCAACGTGCAGATAAACACGGCAGGCAAAGAGTGCTGCAACTTGGTGTGCATGAGAAACGGAAGGACAAAGAAGCACGTGAGTATTCCCAAGAGCACACCCGCGATCCCACCTATCGTGAGTGTCAATCTATCGAAAAACACCACTCCTGCGGCCGACATGCCGTAGACCAGCCCTGATCCAACCGAGAATGCAATCAACTTCAAAACTCGGTCGCTTCGATCAACGTCCATGGAGCAAAGGGTATCTGATATGGGATGAGCCATGTCGTGGCAGCACCTGTATCAACACGAAATGGCAGGGACGCGTCTCATTCGTGGGGAGCGGCCATATTATTGAGAGTGCCCACCACAACGCCCCCGCCGCCGCGTCCGACGATGAGCACCTCGCCGCATTCCACGCCTCCCGGCCAGAGCGATCCCGTTCCCGGTGATCCCGCGCCCGTGTGGAACCGCCGCTGCCTCCTCGGCCTTCAAGACCTGAGCGCGGACGAGATTCGCTCCATCCTCCGCACCGCCTGTTCCTTCGCGGATGTCTCGGATCGATCGGTGAAGAAAGTCCCCGCCCTCCGCGGCCGCGTGATCGCCAATCTCTTCTTTGAGGACTCCACCCGCACCCGTCTCTCCTTCACGCTCGCCGCGCAGCGGCTCAGCGCGGATGTCATCGACCTCACCGAGACCGGCTCCAGCGTGAGCAAGGGCGAGAGCATCGCCGACACCGTCCGCAACGTGGAAGCAATGGGCGTGGACGGCATGGTCATCCGCCACAAGGCCGCCGGCGCATCGCTGGTCGCCGCCCGCGCCGTGAAGTGCGCTGTGGTGAACGCTGGCGACGGCAAGCACGAGCACCCGACGCAGGGGCTGCTCGATGTGTACACGCTGGTGGAGGCCAAGCAGAAAGCGCAAGCCGCAAATGGCAAAGCGCACTTAGGAAATGCGGACTTTGACCGGCTCGAAGCCCTCGATCTCCGCGGCATCACCATGGCCATCGTCGGCGACATCGTTTCCTCGCGTGTCGCCCGCTCGAACATCGCCGCACTCACCAAACTCGGCGCGGAAGTCATCTGCGTCGGCCCGCCCACGCTCGCACCGCGCTCGCTCGAGTCTCTCGGCTGCCGCGTCGAGCACGAGTTGGATCACGTCCTGCCGCACGTGGATGCCGTAAACATGCTCCGCATCCAGTTCGAGCGCCACGGTGAAGACAAGAAAGAAGCGGGTGTCCCAAGCAAGGGCTCACCCGCATTTCCCTCCATCCGCGAGTACACCCAGGGCTTCGCGCTCACCCGCGAGCGTGCCGCGCGAATGAAGGACGGCGCGATCGTCATGCACCCCGGCCCCATGAACCGCGGCATCGAGATCGCCGGTGATGTCGCAGACGGCCCCCGCAGCGTGATCTTCCGCCAGGTCACCAACGGCCTCGCGATTCGCATGGCCGCGCTCTATCTCTGCATCAGCGCCGAAGAACGCGGCGTCACCGCCATCTGATCACACGCCCGGGATGAGCGAGTCTTCGAGCGAATTCCGCGGATACACATTGCACGCGGCCCCCGTCTCTCATGTGCTGCGCGATAGTTCAATTGCCCGCGCATACACCTTCTCCAGCCCCCTCACCATCGTCTCCGCACTAAACGCCACGCGGCACTCTTCCCGCCCCCGCGCCGCCATCTCCGCCCGCTCGTACGGATGATCTTGCAAATACAGAATCGCATCCCGCAACTTCCCCTTGTCCCCCGTCGGCACCAGTCGTCCGGTCTCCATATCGCGGCAGACCTCCCCGGTGCCATCGCAGTCATACGCCACAGGACACACGCCGCACAGCAGCGCCTGCGGCACCGTCCGGGGCAATCCCTCCCGATAGCTCGGATGCGCCAGCACATCCATTGCGCGGATCAGTCCCGGGATGCGATCGGGCTTCACGAGCCCCGGCGCAACGACGCGTGATTCCAACCCAAGATGACGAACGCGCTCCATCAGCCGCGCACGCCACCACCCATCGCCGACCCACAGCAACTTGATGCGAGGGTCGTCCCGCATCGCCGGACCGATCGCATCGAGCAGGTCATCGTGTCCTTTGTGCTCCGCGAGTCGCGCGACCGTGCCGATGACGAAGTCGTTGTGATCCAGTCCAAGAGAGAGTCTTACCTCTTCGCGGGATTCATTCCGAGCCGCGCTCAGAAATGTTCCCACATCCATCCCCGACCGCACCGTCACGTACTGCTCCGGCTTCCCGATCCCGCGCGCCAGAAACTCCCGCGTCATCGCATCGGCGACGGAAACGATCGTGTGGCAGCGCTGCGCCGCGTATCTCTCCGCGCGTGTGTACACCCAGTTCTTCAGCCGCGTCTTCGTCCGCGAAAGTGCTCCTCCCTCAATCGGCATGAATGGCGGCCCGTGGATCGTGTGAACAATGCCCGGGCGCGCCCCGGCGTCAAGCGTCCAGAGCTGCTTCCACGCCGCGATGCGCCCCAGAATGCCCGCCTTACTGCTGTGCGTGTGCACAATGTCCGGCCGCAAGTCCTGAATCAGATCCCGAATATCCTCCTCGGCGGCCCGATCCATCATCGGCCGCACCTCCCGCACCAAGTGCGGCACCACATGCGTCGTGATCCTCCGCCCATCCGCGGTGCAAAACTTCTCCACCCGCTCCAGCAGCGACCCCTCCGGCCCGTAGATCGGCCCGAACGCCAGATGTACCTCATGCCCTAGCTGCGCTTGTCCCTCGCACGAGAGCACGGTGTTCTCCTGCGAGCCACCGAGGATCAGCCGGGTTGAGATGTGCAGGATGCGCATGGTGTGAGAAGTGATGCCGAACGGAGCGGAGCGTACCGCGGCCCGCTCATCTACGCACACGAGGGCGCAGTGGATCGCGAGCGATTGAGCATCCCCGCCAGTGCGGCCTCCAAAGCGTCATCAGCATACGAAAAGCCGGACTCTCGCAACCGCGTCGGCATCGCCCTCGCACTCGCCAGCACTGCCTCATCCGCCATCTCTCCGATCACCAGCCGCAGCACCCACTCCGGCACAGGCAGCACGGCCGTCCGCCCGAGCGCACGCCCCAGCGCGCGTGTGAAATCGGCATTGGTCACCGGCGACGGTCCGACGACGTTCACCGGCCCCGACACATCCTCCCGCTTCATGACATGCTCAATCGCCCCGATCGTGTCCGCCAGCGTGATCCAGCTCATCCACTGCCGTCCGCTTCCCAATCGCCCGCCCAGCCCCATCTTGAAGACCGGCAACATCGGCTTGAGCGCACCGCCCGACGGGTCCAGCACCAGCCCGATTCGCAGATGCACCACCCGAATCCCCGCACGCGCGGCCGGCTCCGTTGCCGCTTCCCACCCGCGGCAGACATCGGCCAGAAATCCCGTTCCCAGGGCACTCGATTCGCTCAGCACCTCGTCGCCGCGCGATCCATAGATGCCGATCGCCGATGCCGAAAGCATCGCCCGCGGCGGATGCTTCATCCCCGCGATCGTCTCCGCGATCAATCGCGTGCCCCGATCTCGACTCTCCATAATCCGCCGCTTCTTCGCCGCGTTCCATCGCCCTTCCGCGATCGGCTCTCCCGCCAGATGCACCACAACATCCGTTCCTTCCAGCGTGCCCGCGTCCAGCAGGCCGTTCATCGGGTTCCAGCAAACGTCCGACCCCTTCGCCGCGCCGCGTACCAGCCGTTGAACCACATCACCGCGTGCCGAAAGTCGTTCGCAGAGTGCACGACCGATCAGTCCTGATGCACCACTCACCACGACTTTCAGTGGCGTCATACTCATGCTTGTCTGCCCGT
>JBKJOD010000050.1:0-2880 GCA_046593245.1 Phycisphaerales bacterium | reverse complement strand
CTGCGGATTGGTGAAGCCCTGCTGGAGCTGCATGAAGCCGTATTTGGTCAGGATGCCGGTGAGCATTCCGGATGTTGCCTGGCGCGAGGGATCGACGGCGACCTGAATCTCCATGCGCTTGCCGGAGAACGGCGCGGAGCGGGCCTCGCCGAAGCCCTTGGGGAGAATGATGCACGCGGCGGCGTCGCCACGGCGGACATCGTTCAGAACGTGCTCACGGGTGGCGGCCTCATCGGGCTGGAACGCGCCGGTGGCCTCGATGAACGCGCCGGGCTTGGCGGGATCGGGCGCGAGCATCCGCTGGATTGCCAGAGTGAGATCGTCGCCGTCCACAATGTCTTTGAGAAACGCGGCGGAGCCAGGGGTACGGTCCAGATCGAGCGCGACGACCGGGATGCCCTTCACGCCGCCGCCACCGCCGCTGAACATCATGCCGAAAAAGATGGACATGATGAGCGGGAAGGCGAACGTGAAGAACGCGCCCATGCGGTCGCGAAGGAGAAGCCGGATGTCCTTGATGGCGATGGCCAGGAGTGCGTTCATTGGTCTCGCAAGCTCCTGCCGGTGAGGTTGAGGAAGACCGACTCGAGATCGGGGCGATCGACGCGCACGTTGAGGACATCTTTCTGCGCGAGTTTCTCGGTGAGGATGGTCACGGGATTCGAGCTTACCATTTTCTCCTCGCCTGTGACGCGCTGGATCGTCACGACGCTCTCGCCGCCGTGGGCCGCGATGAGCTCATCAACAGTTCCGAGCGCGAGCAGCTTGCCGTGGTCGATGACGGCAACGCGGTCGCAGAGACGCTGGGCCTCTTCCATGTAGTGCGTGGTGTACACGATGGTGCGTCCCTGCGAGCGGAGCGTGCGGACGAGTTCGAGAATGGCGTTGCGGGATTGCGGGTCTACGCCTGCGGTTGGCTCATCGAGCATTACCAGCGGCGGATCGTGCACGATCGCCGCGGCGAGATTCAGGCGGCGTTTCATGCCACCGGAGAAGGTCTCGGCGCGGCTGGTCGCGCGGTCGCTGAGTCCGACCATTTCGAGCAGTTCGGCGCAGCGGGTGCGGAGCTTGGCGGAGGGAAGGCCGTACAACTCGCCGAAGAAGGTGAGATTCTCGATCGCGGTGAGCTGGTCATACAACGCGATGGACTGGGGAGCGACGCCGATGAGGCGGCGCACGGCGGGATCAGTCGGCGAGCCGCGGCCGTCGAGATCGACCTCGCCGGAGGTGGGCGCGAGCAGGCCGACGGCCATGGTAATGGTGGTAGTCTTTCCCGCACCGTTGGGGCCGAGAAAGCCGAAGACGCTGCCGCGTGGGATGTCCAGCGAGAGGCCATCCACGGCGGTGAGCTGGCCGTACTGCTTGCGGAGATTTACGGAGCGTGAGCATGGGCGGCATGGGCGATGGTCAAGATACAGGAGCTGGCGGATGCCGTCAAAGAATGGGAAACGGGGGCGGGCCGTTTCAGCCACGGAACCGGCAGCCGGAATCCGCTGAGCGCGCCGGATCGCCTAAAGTTGCCGCTGCGCCTTGGGTTGCGGCGATCGTCCGGGTTCGCATTGGAGACGTATGGCCAAGTCGGGGAAGAAAAAGAAGGATGAAGCCAAACACGACCCGACGGTGGAGAACCGCCGGGCGCGGTTCGACTACGCCATCACCGACACCATCGTGGCGGGAATTATCCTGCGCGGCTCCGAGGTCAAGAGCATCCGCGCGGGCAAGGCCTCGCTGGCGGAGGGGTTTGTCCGCGCCGATTACGGCACGCTGCGGGCGGGCGTCGCGGGGGGCAAGGAGGGCGCGGCGGGCGCGACGGTGACCGGGGCCACGGGCAAGAAGCGCGCGCGGCGCGGCTATGAGCCGGGGCTGTATCTGCACAACGTGAACATCGCGGAGTATCCGCCCGCCGGGCCGACGGGCAGCCCGGCGCAGCACAAGCCGACGCGGACGCGGGTGCTGCTCGTCCACGAGCGCGAGCTGGCGCGGATGGCGAAGGAAGTGGAGACCAAGTCCAGCACGCTTGTCCCGCTGAAGATCTACTTCAAGAACGGCAAAGCCAAGCTGCTGGTGGGGATCGGCCGGAGCAAGGCGCAGCACGACAAGCGCGAGTCGATCGCCAAGCGCGATGCGGAGCGTGATATCGCGCGGTCGGTCTCCCGACGGGTGTGAGCGGGATCACGCCGCGCGGGCGGGGGCGAATGTCCGTGTGATGTGGATCGTGGCGGGGGGCTGCACATCGATCGTGCGATCCCGCACTGCGGTCTCGGCGAGTTCGGCGCGATGGTCGGCCACCTGGGCGTGCAGCTCGCGGATAGTGCGATGCAATGCGTCCGTGCGCAGCCGCGCGGCGGTGTGCAGACGCGACAGGGCCACGTTCTTGCGAACGCAGACGGCGATCTGGTCCAGATATCCTGGGGCACGCAGCAGCACATCCGTCGCGCCGGCGCGAATGGCGACATCGGCGAGCTCGGGCCGATCCGCCGGAATCAGCACCAGCACGCAGAGGCACGCACGAAGTGTCAGCAGTTTGCGGAGCGTGTCCAGGCAGGTCGCGGCGTGTGGCCCGCAGGACACGATCGCGATGTCCGCCCCGCCCGCGTTGTCCTCAATGAGCGTTGTCTGCTCGCTGCGGCACACATCCACGCGCATCCCGGGGCAGTGGGTATCAATCAGCCCCGCGTATAGCCCGGCGAGCGGCGCATCGGGTTCAACAATCAGCACGCGGCCGGTGGATGTGGTGGTGGAAGGACGCATGGCGGGGGCTCCGATCTTGCTTGTAGAAAGACACGTGGGCCAGCGAGAATCGGCGCCGCGGCGGTGCGGCTTGAGAGCGGTTGGGAGGATTGCAGGGAGAAAGGGGAAGAGGGACCGAAAGTGGGGGGG
>JBKJOD010000456.1:0-4506 GCA_046593245.1 Phycisphaerales bacterium | reverse complement strand
TCCAGAAGCGTTCGCCGTCAAAACGGCAGGCCCGGCGGGCCAATGAACGCGTCTGCAGGCGGAAGATGCAAACCAGATGCCGATCCGGCCACTCCCGATATCGCCAAACAGCGTGCGTAGGCCGTGGTATCCATGCCGACCTTCGCATGAGGTGTGCCTAAATGTCCGTTGAAGTTCTTTCCACGCGTCGCTCACATCCCGAACGCATTGCGTGGTGGCAGCCCGCCGCGGACACGAAGCTTGCACCTTGATTCGCACGCAGTTGGAATCGACTTCACAGAGTGGGGGGTACGACTTCGAAGCGACTCTCAGCCGTTTCCATCGCGAACAAGTTCTGACCGCCCGAACTCCAGCAGGTCTCCGATGCGCTCGATCGTGACGTCCGGCGCGGGATACGAACGCACGTCCGCCGCGTCGAGCGCGTAGTGCCCCTGCCGCGGGAAGACGGTGGTCACGCGGTTTCCCCATTGCCGCTTGACAGCGTCGAGGATGCGTACTTTGTCGTCCACCAGCACATAGTGTGCGGCTGGATACTGCGCCTCGACATCCGCCAGCATCTGCTCTTTGTGAACGTAGATGAGCACGCGCCCGCCCACCGCTTCCCAGATTGCCGATCGCTCGATCTTGCGCGGCTGAAAAACCACATCCCCATCCGAGAGAATGACCGTCGGCCCCCATTGCCCGCAGTGCTCGATGACATCCAGCGAGTTCGGATACAGCCGATTCGCAAACGGATACTCCACCAGGAAAGCGGACAACTGCAAGAGGCGATGGTCGGTCGGATACTCCACGCGATATCGCTGCAGCGCACCGAGGTAGTCGGCATACCCGACCTGCGAACGCAACTCCTCGAACACCGCGAAGTACCGGTCCTTGCGCTCCGATCCGAAGCGTTGTTCCAAATGCGCTGCGAGGTCTCGAACGACGCGGTCGTTGTCCAGGAGAGTGTTATCCACGTCGAAGAGAAACACGACAGATCGCGGATCGGGCATGGTCGGCTCTCCTGACTGCCGCACGCTCTTGCCAAGCCGCGGCGTCATCCACGCAGTGTACCCGCCGCGTGCCAAACTTTGGTGCCGCCCACGTCTCGTGGCCTTGGTCGACTTCAAATGTAAAGCCTGAGTGAACAGGGCGCTGATGACGTTCACGGGTCATGGTTCGACGGCTGCCGATTGATTCCCGGAGCCATAACTTGGCTTCAATTGTTCCGGGCAGATTCAGCATGTCGAAAAAAATGCCGATTCTCTCTGAGCCCCTATTGATGGACTCCCGACTTATGGATGCCGAGAACCTCCGCCAACTTGTGTATGTCAGTCGTGCGCGCCAGATCTTTACCCAGGGCGACCTTGAGCAACTCGCCCGCCGAGCCGAGGAGTGGAACCAAGGTGTCGATGTCGGCGGCGCACTGCTATACGGCCGAGGCCTGTTTCTGCAGGCCCTCGAAGGACCATCCGATTCGATCGACCAGGTTTTCGCGCGCATCTCGAAGGACCCACGCCATACCGAGGTCGAGCGACTCATCGATCATTCCGTGAAGTTTCGCTGGTTCCGCAACTGGGCGATGACAACCATCGCGCTGGACCACCAGCTCTCATGGACCGACGAGCACCTCGAGGCCGTACGCCGCATCAGCGGGGTCGCCTCGGTCGTTCCCCCCGGAACGGCGGCGCACACTTTGCTCGGCTCGTTTACCAAACACGTCCAGCGGCTCAACGCGGCCTGACCACCCGCTGCGCTACTTTGCCGCGACATCTTCGCTGGGCATGGCCGCGCCGATCACGCGCACCAGCCCGTTCCCTTCCTGCGTCGTCACGCCCAGTTCCCCCAGCGCATTGAGCGCGGCCTGCTGCTCCGCCTGTTTCTTGCTTGCGCCCCAGCAGCTCTGAAACTTCCGCCCATCGATCTCCACGCCGACCTCGAAGCACTTGGCGTGGTCGGGGCCTTTCTCGTCCAGCACGTGATAGCTCGGTGATTTGCCGTAGTGCTGCTGCGCGTATTGCTGCAAGACGCTCTTGAAGTTCTCCTGGTGTCCGCTGTCCGCGGCGCGGTGTATGAGCGGCGTCAGGATCGGAACCAGAAACGCCCGCACGGCTTCCGGGCCGGCGTCGAAGTAGATCGCCGCAACGATGCTCTCCAGTGTCGCCGCCGCCAAGCTCGGCGGAAGCGTGCGGAATCCCTGCATCCCCTTGCCCAGCGTGAGCGCGGTGTCCAGTCCGAGGTCGCGCGAGATCGCGGCACACGTCTGCCGCGACACCACGGTGCTCTTGATCTTGGTCATCTCTCCTTCGAGAAACTCCGGATACAGCGAGAAGATCAGCTCGCAGCAGACCAGCCCGAGCACAGCATCACCCAGAAACTCCAGCCGCTCGTTGGAGTCTTTCCGCTGGTCGGTCACGGAGGCGTGCGTGAGTGCGCGGCGCAGCAGATCCTGATCGGCAAAGGTGTGCCCGATCCGCGTCTGCAACTCCGCAAGTTCATCGGTCGTCATGGCGCGCCCTTATTGAGCCCTCGCCTCTGGCGTTGTGCGCACGCGCAGACGGGGCTCATTCAACCATTCAGGCAGGCGCGCCTGCTCAGCCGTCGAAAGTTCTGGTCCCTTGGCACGGGCTTTCCTGCCCATGCCATTGCGTCCCAGTTCCATTCGGCGGGCGAGCAATCGCACCCGTCCAACCTCACAAGACCTGCACACGGTCTTCACTCCATCAACATACCACATATTTTCGTTCTGACCGGCCAAAGTGGTGTGCCCGCCCTCTTGTTTGCATATCGTACGGCTTGCGGCCCTCCAATTTGGCATCCCGCACCTTCGGTCCTACTATCCCGACCCCTCAGCAAGCGGCGCGGCCTTCCGCCCCCTCGCACGTCCTGTCCGATTCGTCAACCTGTCACTCGCAATCGAGAGCACTCCCATGGGCATGGCATATCCGAAGCGTTGGAGCCGCAAGACACGCAAGCGTCGCCACGGCTTCCGCAACCGCATGAAGACCACCAACGGTCGCAAGATGATCAACCGCAAGCGCGCCGCCGGTCGCAAGCTGGCGCCCGACGGGGCCTGATCAATCCTTGGCACGGGCGTTCCGCCCGTGTTCACCGCAACAAGATCCGAAGTTCCCGACAGCCCCTGGACATCAAGTCGAGGGGCTGTGTCATTTGCGCAGCCGCCCCATCGCCTCCCGCGCGCCCGTCGCCCCTGCGAACTCCGGCACCTCGCAACGGTCGTTGAAGTGTTCCAGAATCCAGTCCAGTTCGCCCTTCTCATACAACAACGCGAACGCCTCGACGCACGCGGCGCAGTAGCGCGTCCCCACGCACTCGCGCAGCTCGCGCACCGCCGCGCGGGCCGCGTCGTGGCCGACCTCATGCCGATACGGGCGCACGCTCGTCATCGCATCGAATGAATCCACTACCGCGAAGTACCGCGCCCATCCGCTGATCGCCTCGCCGCGGAGTTTGTCGGGATACCCGCTTCCATCCATGCGTTCGTGGTGGTGGCGCACCAGTTCAACAGCCATGGCATCGTCGACGCCCATTCGCAGCAGCCGCGCGTGGCCCAGTGTGGTGTGCGACTGGATGATTGTGTATTCCTCAGACGTCAGTTTACCCGGCTTTTGCAGGATGCTCTCTGGTACATCCAGCTTCCCCACATCGTGCAGCGCGGCCGCCATACTCGCTCGATCCACCTGTTCGTGCGATGCCCCGAAATACTCTGCCAGCACGCGTGTGTACAGCACCACCCGCCATGTGTGCGCCGCTGTCACCAGATCCTTCTGCTCGATCTCTGCCAGCAATCCCCGAACGATTTCCGGGTCCATCATCGCCCAACCCTCCCGCGACCCAGCTCAGTTCCGCCCCTTCTCGATCAGCACATCCATCGTCTCTCGTGTGCGCCGATCCACATCCGTCAGCATGTCCGCCTGATCATCCGCGTGATAGCTCGACCGCACCAGCGGCCCGCTCTGCACCACCTTGAACCCGCGTTTCAGGCCTTCTTCGCGATACATCGCAAACTGCGCGGGCGTCACCCACCGGTCAATCGGCAGGTGATTCCGCGTCGGTTGCAGATACTGGCCGATGGTAAGAATGTCGCACGCGTCAGAAGGAAGTGACGGAGTGGCGGAGTGACCGAGTGACGAAGTGTCCGATCCCGCTCTTGACTCCGTCACTTCGCCACTTCGTCGCTTCGTCACTTCTGTGTGCCGCTGCACCGCGTCCATCAGCTCCAGCACCTCTTCATCGCGTTCGCCGATGCCCACCATAATGCCCGTCTTCGCAACCCGCCCCGCTTCCTTCACCCGCCGCAGCAGTTCCAACGACCGCTCGAACTTCGCGCTCGGACGCACCGCCGGGTACATCCGGCGCACCGTCTCGAGATTGTGATTGATGATGTGTGGCTTCGCATCAATCACGCGCTGCAACGCATCCCAGTTCCCCTCAAAGTCCGGGATCAGCACCTCGATGGACATTGTCGGGCAGGCCTCGCGCGATCGCTGGATGGTTTCCGCCCAG
>JBKJOD010000068.1:0-2593 GCA_046593245.1 Phycisphaerales bacterium | reverse complement strand
CGTTGAAGCCGTCCACATGCAGCGCGGTTCCCAGCAGGCCGCGATCCATCATCGTGTTCAGCGCGGCGTCCGGCGTGCTCGCCCGCGTGCCGCTGCTCAGCCAGTTGGCCCAGTACGCGTCGGTCGTCGCCTGCACCGCGCTCATGCTGCTGGTGCGGAACCACTCCAGCGCGGGCGCGATGTTGTTGTCGTACACGCCATCAATCACCGGCATCGGGTCCGTGAGCGGGTTCGCTGGACGGAAGTGCGACCCGATCATCGCGATGTCCACTTCCGTTGCCACGCCCGGCGCAAGCGTGATCTTCTGCCCGATCCATCCCTGGCCGTCATCACCGGAGGTGTCACGCCAGGAGTCGGCAACGAGCGTGTTCCCGCTGGCCACCTTCATGCACGATGACAGATACAGCGCGATGTTCTTGGTGTATCCCGCGCTGGTCGTCGGGTTGTACTCGTTGGGCGGAGCAAAGTTGTTTCCCGTCCCGGTCACCGTGCGCGTGGTCTTGTCGTACGCCGTCATCGCGCCGCGGGCGGCGTCCCAGAACATGGTGTCGTACGAATCCCCGCCGTTGAGCGCGGGGTCGATGTACCAGTACACGTTTACGGTTTTCGCCGTCGCGCCGGTGTTCGTGAGCAGCAGCCGCTTCACATAGATGTGCCGCTCCGGGCTGCCGCCGGAGTTGTTCGGGAAGGCGATCCCCGCGGGCGCGAAGTCGAGCTGCTCCACCGCGATGTTGCCCGCGGCAAACAGTCGCTGTGTCGTCCGCACCGTGTTGCTCGTGGTCAGATACGCCTGTGTTACTTGGTCGTAGCTCACGCCATTTGGGTTGCTGAGCCAGTGCGTCACGCCATCCACGCGGATGCCGGGCATCGCCTGGTTCAGGTGCATCTGGCCGCGCCAGCCGCCGGGGAGCAGCGCGGGAAAGGTGTCCGCGCCATCGACGTATCCCTCGTTGTGCGTGCCCACGCCAAAGACGCCGCCGGGGGTTGGAAAGTGCATGTCATACACCGTTCCATTCTGATCGATCATCCCCGCGGTGTATGTGTTTCCGAAAACTGCTTCTTCCTTCCAGAAGTTCACGCTCGGATACCCAAGTGCCGGATTCGCCTGCCCGGCCCCGGCACCCGGCCACGCGAGCTTGTTGGTGTACGAGAACGAAGCCGCCGCGCCCGAGGTTGCTGCGCCCCCGTTGAAGACCTCCGAGCCGGCGTTCCCCGCCGTCCATCGCGACATCTTGTACTTGATCGTCTGTTGATACGCCCGCGTCGTTACGGGAAGGGTCGCCACCCACCAGTCACGCACGCCGGGTGACTGATTGAAGTCATTGGCGACAAACGTCACCGCTCCCGCGTCGCTCGTCAGCGTCTGGGTGGTGCCCGTTCCCACACCCTGCGTTCCCTGCGGGTCGCTCCCGTCGATCGTGTAATACAACGCGACTTTCGAGTAGCCGAACTGGCAGCAGATCTGGAGATACACCCGCACCGCTTCATCCTCGCGCGGGGACGGCGGCGTGCGCTGCGTGGCCGCGCCCGCAAACGGATTCGCCGGACTTACGTTGCTCCCCGGCAACCCGCCCAGTGGATCGTGCGCAATCGTCGGTGTCTGCGCCATCGCGCCCGCTCCGACCATCAATGCGGCCACCACCGCCGCCACACCGCGCACCCACGCCATCACTCGTCCGCTGATCATGCCAAACTCCCGTGGTCACACATGTCGATATCACACCAACCCCCGTTCGGGCTTCGTGTGGATGCTGATTCGACCGTGCCAAAGAGTCGCCCGAATCCCTGAATGGTCAAGGGATTCGTTGCTAATTCCCACCATAACACGCTGTTGCAGCACCGATTCGCGTCAGACGGCCACGGCACGCTCGGCCGTCGGCTCCAGCCGCAGCGGCATCGGTTCCGCAAGCTGGGGCGCAAAGCGGGCCGCAAGCTGCCGCAGTGCGATGCTCGGCCGCTCCCGCATCGCGATGACCATGTACTCCACATTCCGCAATCGCCCCACCGTTCCGACCTTCAGCCCGCTTGGGTTGTAGATGCCGATCTGCGCCCCGACATATCGCTTGAAGTCGAACGCCAGCGTCAGCACATGCCCGCGCGAAGCCATCATGTCGCGCAGATCATCCAGCGACACAAATCCTTCATCGTTGAACGAAACGATCAGGTTCGGTGCCCGAACATTCGCGATGACCGTCGCCAGTGATTCGGCGCAGGCCCGCTTGGAGTTGAAGCGGCTCTGCCGCTGCCGCACATCCTCGCGTTTGCACGCCACGCCGTAGCTCGCGGGCTTGTCCCAGCGCACCAGCGATTCCCAGACGTGGTAGTTCCCCAGATAGCTGTGCTGGTTGTACGGCGGGTCCAGATACGCCGCGTCCGCCGTGTGCATTGTGGCTGCCTGCAGTGCATCCTGCTGGCTCGCCTCGCACTTCCCGTGTGCTGGCCGCGCGACCAGATCCGGCATGCGCAGCTCGATGGTCTTCATCGCCCGTGGAGCCCACTTCTTGAGATACGCCATCTGCACGCCGGTGGTGGAGTCCACGCGGTCCGCCGCCTCCATCAGAGCGACCAGCAGCACGGCCTTGAGTTCCGCGTC
>JBKJOD010000326.1:0-3086 GCA_046593245.1 Phycisphaerales bacterium | reverse complement strand
GCAGGTGTCGGAGGAGTCGTTGCCGCCGATGTAGAAGAAGTAGCGGATGTTGTTGCGCTTGCAGGCCTCGACGATCTTGGCGCAGTATTCCGAATCGGGTTTATCGCGGCTGGAGCCGAGCGCTGCGGCGGGAGACTTGGCGACTTTCTCGAGGTGGCTCTTGGAGAGCTTGCCCAGGTCGATGATCTGGTCTTGGACAAGACCGTTTACGCCGTGGCGCATGCCAAGGATTTTCTTCACCTTGCGGAAGGTGCGGAGCTGCTCGATCGCGCCGACGAGTGACTGGTTGATGACGGCGGTGGGGCCGCCGGACTGGCCGATGATGGCGTTGCCTGTGGGGAGGGATGCGGGCACTGGGAACTCCAAGTGGAAACCGGGCGAGTTTGGATTAAGCAGCCCGGGGATAGTACGGGTCAGCAAAACGGCGTTACGCTATGCCCCATGAACGCAACTTCAACCGGCCGCGCGGCGAGATTTCTCCTTGGCCTCTTGGGCGCAGTGTCCTTGATCGGCTCCGGGGTCGCACTCGCCCAGCCCAGTTCCCGCTCGCCGCTCGCACCGCCTCCCAACGGCCCACGCAAGAGCGAGCCCGGGGATGGGTACATCGCGCTGACGAACGCGACGATCCACGTCAGGCCGGGTGAGGCGATCGACAAAGGCACGATTGTCTTCCGCAGCGGCATGATCGAATCCGTCGCGGTGGGCAATGCCATTCCCGCCGGCGCCGAGCAGCGCGACGCGGCGGGCATGCACATCTACGCGGGCTTCCTGGAACCATACTTCGAGGTGGATGTCCCGAAGCCGGACCCGAGCGCGCCGGGGTCGCACTGGAACGCGAGCGTGACGCCGCAGCGGAATGCGCTGGACAAGGGGGCATCGGGGATTTCGTCCAAGGATGCGGAGACGTTGCGTTCGATGGGGTTCGTGGCGGCGGCGATCTCGCCGCGTGGGGGGATATTCAGAGGATCGAGCGCACTGGTCTCGCTGGCGCAGCCGGGGAGCGAGCCGTCGGATGCGCTGCCGCGGGTGTATGCGGAGAAGGTGTATCAGTGCGTGGCACTGGACCGCGCGGGAGAGGACACGCCGGGGGAGATGCCAGGCCAGACACCTGGCGGGCCGCGAGCGCCGCGGCCGAGCGAGCGGGGAAGTTGGGCGTCGTATCCGTCGAGCCAGATGGGGTCGATTGCGCTGATTCGACAGACGTTGAGTGACGCGGATTGGCAGCAGAACACGCGGACCACATCTGCCGCGGTGGCGCGGGACGCGGTGGATGCGCTCCGTCGCTATCAGCTGGGAGCGGGACCAAGTGGCGGCACGCCTCATGATCCAGGGATGCTGGTCTGGGATGTGGACGATGAACTCGAAGCGATCCGCGCAGCGAAGATCGGCAAAGAGTTTTCTCGCGACAGTGTGCTGCTGGGAAGCGGAATGGAGTTCCGCCGTCTGGACTCGATTGCGGCGACAAAGCTGCCGCTGATTCTTCCACTCAACTTCCCGCGCACGCCAAAGGTCGGCACCGTTGGCGAGCAGGAAGCCGTGGAGCTGCGCGAGCTGATCAACTGGGAGCAGGCGCCGACGAATCTGCGGCGGATGGATGCCGCGGGGCTGACGGTGACGCTGACGACGAGCAAGATTCCCGAGCGGCAGGGCGGGCGCAAGGCGTTCCGCGAGCATCTGGGGCAGTCGATCAAGTCCGGACTCAAGCCGGAACGTGCGCTGGCGATGCTGACGACCAATGCCGCGCAGGTGCTGGGCGCAAGCGAGCAGTTCGGGACCATCGAGAAGGGGAAGGTGGCGAGCGTGATCATCGCCGATGGCGATCTGTTCACGGACAAGCCGGATGCACCCAAGAAGGGCGAGCCGGGATACGTGCGGCCGGGGCGGATCATCGATGTGTACGTGGATGGGCGACGGCATGTGATCGCGGGCAAACAGCGACGCGATCTGGGCGGGATGTGGGATGTGATGCTGGAGCCCGGGCCGAAGGCGGGGTCGAACGTCAAGATCACCTTCGAGATCGATGATGAGTATCCGCCGGCGATCACGATCGTAAAGCGGTCGAAGGAAGACGCGGGCAAGGAACAGAAGGCAACGACCAAGGCGCAGGGCGTGAGTATTGAGGAGGATGGACGCATCAAGTTCACCTTCGACCACGAGCCGTTCGGGGAGAAGGGCGTGTTCGTGAGCGCGGGGCTGATCGAGAAGGGCGCGGACGGCGAGCCGCTGATGCGGGGCGAATCCATCCGCGCGGGTGGGCAGATGCTGCGATGGAGCGCGGTGCGGACGAGCAAGGAACTGCCCAAGCCGGAGAAGAAAGCAGGGAGAAGGGGTGGCACTGGCAGCTCGTCTGCCAGTGATGTTGGCAACAAAGACAAAGCACCACAGGGGGAAGAACCCCCCACTCCGCCCGATGCAGAGAAGAAAGCCATTGCAGAGAAGGGTGATAGCGCGCCCAAGGGTGGCACAGGAACCTTGCAGGATGGCGCTGCTGGTGATGCTGACAAGAAGGGTGCGGCACCACTGGCTGACAAGCAGCCAGTGCCACCCAATGACTCTACTGATGCGAAGGCCGACGAGAAGAAGGACGAGCCCAAGAAGAGCAAGACGCCCGAGCAGGACGCGATCGCGGCGATTCCGGAGAAGCTTGGCCTTCCCCTCGGCCCGTACGCCCTTATCGAGCCCGCCAAGCCGGAAACCATCATCCTGACTGGTGCCACCATCTGGACCAGCGGTCCCGCGGGCAACATTGAGAACGGCGTGGTCGTCATCGCCGATGGCAAGATCGCCGCGATCGGCAAGGCCGGATCGATCACCATTCCCACCGGCGAAAACGTTCGCACCATCGACGCCGCCGGCAAGCACATCACCCCCGGCATCATCGACTGCCACAGCCACACCGGCATCTCGCGCGGCGTGAACGAGGGTGGGCAGTCCGTCACCTCCGAGGTTCGCATCGCCGATGTCACCGATCCGGACTCGATCTCCTGGTATCGCCAGCTCGGCGGCGGCGTGACCTGCGTGAACTCGCTGCACGGATCGGCGAACACCATCGGCGGGCAGAATCAGGTGAACAAGAACCGCTGGGG
>JBKJOD010000094.1:0-3286 GCA_046593245.1 Phycisphaerales bacterium | reverse complement strand
GGAACACCCCCGCGTCCGCTGGGTAATTGAGCTCTATTGCGAAGCTGAGAACAGCACGAGAATAGCCGGATTGGACTGGGGATTTACGCTCCCCGGCTCCAATGTATCACATGCGATCTGCGCCCAAATGGCTGAAGTTCAGCTCCAGATATCTCGCGACATAATCCACAATCGACTGGCACTCGGGAATCTCCGGGTTGGCCGTCGTGCCCATGGGCTCGAATCGCATGCCGCGGAAGCGGGCCACGGCATCCTCCAGCGAGAGCCCGTATTGCAAGGCCAGCGAGAAGGCGCGGCAGAACGCTTGGCACATGCCGCTCATCGTGGACCCTTCTTTGGCCATCTTGATAAACAGCTCGCCGGGCCGACCGTCCGAGTGCAGCCCGACGGTGAGGTAGCCCTCGTGACCGTTGATGCAGAACTTGTGGGTCAGTGATGAACGAGTATCGGGAAGTGTTTGACGATGCACGACCATGCCGGGTGTCCTCTCAGCGTCCTTGCTTCACCAGCCGGAAACAGTTGCGGCGATGTCACCGCCCACCCGCGAGATAGACAGCCCTGTCCGCTCGCGGCGGTCCGAACAACTCAATCGAAGTAAGAATGCTCAGTGCCCGCGTTCAACCGGCGACTTCGCTCACATCCAAACCGCTGTGGCTATCGGACGGGCCACAAACGGGCCGCGAGAATATCTTGGCTTTGGCCAGACTGCAACTCTCTCTGAACGGAATCTTCACTTTGGCACCCGGCTTGCACTTTCACAGCGAGAATCCGCGTCGGTTGGTGTGGACAACCGCGTTCTGATCTGTGATTCAAGCCCGTTCGATTCAGCAGCCCTGCCAAAAGAGCAGTTTCGCCCCGAGGATTCGCTGCCGATATACTTCAGCCGTTCGTGATCAACCTCTCTCGCCATCCCCAGCCAGTTCGCCGCCCGCCCTCACTAGGCGTCAGTGGCCTCACGCTGCTGATGCTGGTGACGCTCGCCCTCACGACCACACCCACACTGACGAAGGGCCGTGAGATCGGCTCGTATGACGCCACGCGGCTTCAGCAATTCACCGAACGTGCCATACCGACCGAGCGGGCCGTCAAGCGGCTCTCAGGACAGCGAGAAGTTCCCAATCGGCAGATACGTCCGGTCGGTTCCGGGTCGCTGCTTTCCACTTCGAGCGTCATTCCGGTTTCCCCGCCCACAATCGCACCGACAGCCGCTTTGGTTGTGTGCATTGCGAGTTGCCCCGAGGCGCGTGTGTTGATCGCGCTGCTGAACCTGCCTCCGCCGCGGCATTGAGCGGCGTCTTAGCCGTATTCAAGGCAGCCAGTGTTCCATCCGGGGCATTTGTCCGGCCATGCCGGGCTTATCCGCCATCACCATTCCAGCCATCCAACGCGACGCCCCCGGCCAGACGTCTTTCCCATGACGCCGGCCGGGCTCCATCGCCATCCGCAGAAAGTCTCCCATGGCCAAGTCCAGCAACATCAGCCAGGGCATTCCGATCGTCGGGCCGCTCCTGAACCTCCTGATCGGTTCCCGCAACGAACGGTTTGTGAAGCGCTACACGCAGCGTGTCGAGGCGATCAATGCTTTGGAGCCGCAGACCCGCATCTTGACCGATGCGCAGCTCCGCGCCATGGTCACGGAGTTCCGCCAACGCTCGGAAAAGGGGGAGGCCCCTGCGGACATGCTGGATGAAGCGCTCGCCGTCGCCCGCGAGGCGATGGACCGTGCCGTGGGCATCCGCAACATCTTCAACCCAAAGTTTGAGGCGAGATTCAATCCCGACCAGCTTCCGGCCGCAGCCCGCGCGATGTATGAGGATGTGAAGCAGAAGATCGCCGCGACTCCCGCCGCGCCGCCGACGGGCGAGTTTCTCGGGTGCACCGAGCCGCAGCCGAGCTGGCTGCAGATTGACATTCCGGTTGAGTTGTACGAAGCAGTCCGCGAGATTTACAAGCTCTCCAAACCCCCGTTCCGTGCCCGGCCGTTCGACGTCCAGCTCATCGGCGCGATGGTTCTCTCCGGCGGCAAGATCAGCGAGATGAAAACGGGCGAAGGAAAGACCATCGTCGGTCCGCTGGCGTGCTACCTGGCCGCGATCGAGGAGATGAAGGTCCACGTCGTCACCGTGAACGACTATCTGGTGCAGCGGGACCGCGACTGGACATTCCCGTATTTTCACGCGCTGGGCCTCACCGTCGGCGCGATCCACCCGCAGCACATGCAGCCCGAGAGCATGAAGCGGGATATGTACACCTGCGATGTGGTGTACGGCACCACCGCGGAGTTCGGCTTTGACTATCTGCGCGACAACATGAAGCGTCGCTCGGAGGATCAGGTCCAGAAGGGCCGGCAGTTTGCGATCGTGGACGAGGTGGACTCGATCCTGATCGACGAGGCCCGCACGCCGCTGATTATCTCGGGTGAGGCGCACGCGGATGCCCCGCGCTATGACATGGCCGACAACCTCGCCAAGCACCTGCTGGGCAAGCAGCGTCCCTGGCAGGAGGCCGACGACAAGGTGCAGAAGTGCATGCGCACCATCAAGGGCATTGAGGGCGACATCCGCAACGCCCGCGACAAGTCCAAAGTGCCCGAGATGGAAGCCCAGATGAAGGCCGCGAAGGCCGAGCTTCCCGCGCTCGAGAAGGAACGCTCCCGCTTTGTCCAGTATTACGAGGTCGAGATGGACCGCAAGCAGGTCCACCTGACGCACGACGGCACGGCCGAGGCGCAGCGCGTCGCAAACGTCGGCTCGTTCTACGTCGGCGAGAACATGGATATGCCGCACCTGCTCTCGCAGGCCGTGCGTGCGCACGTCGTGTATCAGAAGGATCGCGACTACATCATCATGCCCGTGGAGAACCAGCGCACCGGGCGCGAAGAGCCGGGGATCGTGATCGTGGATGTGAACACCGGCCGCCCGATGATCGGTCGCCAGTGGTCCGAGGGACTGCATCAGGCCGTTGAGGCCAAGGAAGCCGTGCCCATCAAGCAGGAGACGCAGACGGTCGCCACCGTCACCATCCAGAACTTTTTCAAGATGTACAAGCGGCTCGCGGGTATGACCGGCACCGCCGATACCGAGGCCCAGGAGTTCCATGACATCTACCGGCTGGACGTGGTCTCGATCCCGACAAACTTGCCCGTCAGCCGCGTGGATCGCGACGACCTGATGTTCCTGGTCGGCAAGGACAAGTGGGAGGCAATCACTGATGAGATCAAGGCCTTCGCAGATGTCGGCCGCCCGGTGCTGGTTGGCACCACGAGCGTCGAGAAGAGCGAGATGCT
>JBKJOD010000062.1:0-9357 GCA_046593245.1 Phycisphaerales bacterium | reverse complement strand
GCGAGGATTGCCGTCACCGTGGGCTGCGGAGATGCGGCGTCGATTGAGGCACGCGATCAAGGCACTCGGGCTGAGGCAGCCCGAACACGCCGGGGAGGGCCACTGGGGACCGGACTCTCGGAGCAGGGACGCGAGCAACTGATGCGGCAGAACGGGCGGGGCGGGTATGAGCGCGCCGGGGCGGCGATGGTGAGCGGGGGTGAGGGATGAACAGCGACCCCCGCGTTGGTGGCGAACTGGTTGGCGATGATGCCCGGATTCAAGAGCAGATGGATGCGACCGCCACGGCTGCTCGCCCGGGTGACTCCGACGGCGTCGCTCGCGACCGATTTCTTTCGGCCGCCGGTGATGCCCACCTGATCCTCTGGGAGCTTCGCGCGTGGTTCCAAGCCGATGGCGGTCCGAGCGCGTCCTCGATGTACAGCGATGACTTCACCTGGAAGCAGATGGTTGACCGCTACTTCGATTTGGTCCTTGGCGTCAAGCGGAGCGGCGATGGCGGACCGGCGGTTCCCGTTCCAAGCCCGCTCCAGGCATGTCGCGAAGTTGTTCGGGACTTCCTGCACAGCAAGGGCGATGTCACCGGCGAGACGATCGCGATGTGCGAAAACGTTCTCGCTGTGTATGACGCGAAGGGAGCGCGCTGAATGAACGAGCACCGCGACCCCACCACTGAGACGTTCTCGATCGAAATCGACGGGAAGATGGAACGGCTGGCCTACATGGAAGCCGCGCGGCAGCACAACCGCATGGGGGCTGCTGTCGGCGCCGCACGCGAGATGTACAACGCGCAGACCGCGGCGTGGGGTTGGCTGCTGATCCAGATGAAGCTGGCGCTGGGGTATGGATTCTTCGGGAAGTTCCTTGCCAGCGGCGGAGCCAACGAACGCACGGCGCAGCGGGCGATGAAGCTGGCCGAGGAATGCCTGGTGAACGGGAAGTTCGAGCCGCGCATGGTGGATGGCGTGCTGAAGACCCGGGCGGCCAAGCGGAAATCCGAACAGAACCCCACGGAATCCGTCAATCGTGACGTATTTGGATCACAACAGGAGAAGCCTGTGCGGGCGGTGGTGCTGGATGAGGCGGAGTTTGCCAAGCCGGACCCGAGCGCACGGGCGATGACGGATGCGGAGATTCTCGCCAGCGACATCAACGACGTGGAACTGCGGCGGCTGGAAGCCGAGCGGGAGGCGGAAGAGTTCGGGGACAGCGAGGACTTTGAGGACGATGAGGACTTCGCGGGCAGCGCTGATGGTGATGAAGCTGCTGGCGGCGAAGCCGAGGTTTGCCCACACAACGAAGAGGTTGAGCAGGACGCATCCGACGAGAGCGGCACGCGCGTGAAGAACGGTCAGCATGGGCGAGCTGGTGATGCGAATCAGGTTCCCTCTTCTCCCACTGTGACCGATGCGCCCGGAGACCGTGACGTCGCCGGGCGCATCGGGAATGGTGGGGCGGGCAAGGTGATCCAGCAGGTGCAGCTCACGCTCGACGACGACTTCGCCCTGGCGGAGCGGATGCACCGCGCGGCGGAACTGGTGAAGTGTGGCGACATCAGCGATGCGCATCGTCGGCGGCTGGGAGAACTGCTGGATGAGATGGATCGCGCGGGCGATGGGGATGCGGGCAGCAACGTGGTGGCGACGGGATGAAAGCAACACGACGCGGAGCACGCTGGAGCGGCCATGCGGCCGGGATGATTGCCGCGAGAACATATTTGGTTGGTGCGGAGCAGGTGTGAGGTACGACGCTCGCCAAGGCGGGATACCGGATGAAGAGGCAGTGGGGAGTGGGCAGTGGGCAGTGGGTGGTGTGAGGAGCAATGTGATGGCGACGACGAAGAAGGCGGCGAAGGCAATGACCCACTGGCAGCAGCGGAAGGCGCGGGAAGAGACGCATCGGCTGGCGATTGAGGAACTGGAACGGATGCGCGGGCAAGTCAAGGCGGCGGAGGACGGTCACAAGCTGACAATGAAACGACTGGCTGATCTGATGGAGTCGAGCGCCCTTAAAAACGCGAAGGGCAACACCATGCGGAGTGGAATCGCTGGTGTGATTGTGCAGATGACTCAACTGGCGGAAGATCGCACGCTCTCGCCATCGATGCGGCAACTTATCAACTACCACTTGGGTGAACTGGTCCGCATCAAAGAGCTGTACGAGCGACCGGCACCCAGTGCTGGTGCCAGGGACGAATGCCAGCGGGATGCGACTCTTGGCAGCGGTACAAAGAGCGTGCAGGTCGCCATGGTTGCTGTGCCTTGATGACTTTAGGGTTGCAGGGGGCATCCCCCTGCACTTGCGAATCTTACTTTGTGTTATGTGTGTGTGTGAGGATGCTTTCCAATGCCAGCCGATGCGGTGACGAAACTTTCAAGTTCCAAGACCCTTTCGACGGCCAGACGCAAGGCCGCCGATCCGGTGGCGCTGCCATCGATCGTCACCGAGGGCAACCCCCACGAGGTGTGGGGATCATCGCAAAAGGGAAAGAAAGCGAAGGTGCTGTTTCGCAGCACGGACCAGAACGCGGCGCAGCTGTACGCGCTGCGGTGGTTTAGCGACCGGATCAGGGACAGGACCTCGCACGTGACGGTGGAGGTTCGGCACCAGCCCGCGGGAGTGGTGCCTGAGCAGGTGACGGCGGCGATGGCGTACGTGAGAGAGTGAGTGAGTGGTGAGTGGGGAGTGGGCAGTCGGGTGTAAGAACAAAACAACAAGCATTGCAAGGAGCGCATGATGCTGGTGCTGACACGGATGAAGAACGAGCGGATATTGATTGGGGATGATGTCTCGGTGATGATCGTGGATGTGCGGGGGGACAAGGTGCGGCTGGGGATCGTGGCGCCGACGAGCATCGCGGTGCATCGGGAAGAGGTGGTGGAGAAGATCCACGCCGAGCGGGAGAGCGAGCGGCTGCTGGAGGGTGTGGAGGTGGTGATGGGGGTACGGGTGGAGAAGGCGGTGCGGCCATGAACAGCGTGAACATGCACGAGATTCCGCAGTGGCTGATGGCGATCTTCATGGTGAGCTGCGTGCTCATCGGGTGGCTGGGGACGGCGGTGGTGATCGGGCTGATCAACAACGGGATCGTCGCGGGCATTGGCCGCGTGATCGTGTGGATGGATGACCGCGAGAAGCTCGCGGAGAAGAACAGCAAGCGATCCGTGAGGCGCGGGGCCTCTGTGCATTCGCAGGCGCGGGCGAGCATCACGGACGGGGGGTGTGACTCGCGGCGCTGCCGCGAGGGTGAACGGGGATCGTGGGCGACAAGCCCGGCGGTGCGGGCGTATGTGCTGCGAGGTTCGGCGGCTTCATCGCAGCTGATTCGGCTGAGTGAGGTGCGAGCATGAACGACGTGCCATCAAAACACGGGCGTGGCTCCCCATCGCCGGAGGCGAAGTTGCCATGAATATCTCACCGGACCAGGACAGCTACAAGTGCCTCTCCATCGCGCAGCCGTTTGCGTGGGCGATTGCGCAGGCGGGGAAGCGGATCGAGAACCGGACGTTTGCGACCACGCATCGGGGGACGATGCTGATTCAGGCGAGCCGGAGCGGGGAGTGGATGCGCGGCGGCATCGACACGCTGCACGGGCTGCGGGCCTGCGGGGAGCTGCGACGGCATGGCAGCGGCGAGCCGCTCAAGGTGCCTGCGGAGCAGGAGCTTGAGTATGGCGTGGTGGTGGCGGTGTGCCGGGTGGCGGACTGCGTGAGCCCCACGGTGGCCGCGGCGAAGTGGCCGCACCAGCGGGTGTGGATCGCCGGGCACGCGCGGAACCTGTGCTGGGTGCTCGAGGATGTGTGCCCGTTTCTGACGCCGGTGCCCTTGCTGGGCAAGCAGGGGATCTTCGAGGTGGAGCCCAATGAGTTCATGCGGCGGGAGCTGCGGCGGGCGATTGAGGCGGCCCGGGGGAAGCGGGAGGAGCCGGTGGCGGGGGCGGGATTGTTTCCGATGACGGGGCGGATGGTGTGAGCGGGGCGGGTGTCGGGTTTCTGGGATCGGGTTTCGGGTGTGAGGAGCAACGACGATGAGTATGGATCGAAGCAAAAGCATGATGACGTTGGCGGCGATGGCGCTGGTGGCGGGGTCTGTGGGATCGTCTGACCACTACTCGATTGACGTTGGAACAGGACGGATGCGTACACCATCGTTTGTGTTTGTGCCGCGCAGGAATCGAACCGGCGGCGGGCAGGCCTTCGGACTGAAGAAATACTACACGCGTCGATCAGGCCGCAAGTCGTCGCGTGCGCGAGCGATGGGTCTTCTCTGATCGGCGTCTTTGCCTTTGGGGTTGCAGGGGGCATCCCCCTGCCCCTCCGAAATGACTTGATACCCGGTTGATCCGGTTGGTGAGACTTGGGATTCTCACCGAAAAATAGATCACCCAACGTTGGTACCGGTTCGACCCGGAACGACCAAGCAGAATGTCGTGACAGCCCGGAGAGACGGGCACATTTGATCATCATCTCGTGAACGCAGACCGCACTCCACCCCCTCCCCCACTGCTCACTCTTGTCACTCAAGACGAGCTCGCCGCTTCGGCTTTGGCAGCGGACCCCGCGCCCGGATACGACCCGCCCACGCGGCGGGATCACCCAGCGTGGGAAGACCAGATGGGGACGGTGCGGGAGCGGATCGAAGCGATATTCGGCCCAGTTTCTGAAGCAGATCATGCCACGGGACTTCGGCATAACTCTTCCACTCGCCAGGTAGCGAGTGCCCTAGGACTATCTTCACATCTTCCAGCCCCACGCCCCGTGCCCGCAGGTGAGATGCTGCGGAATCTCGCAGCACGTGCGGGCCTCCGACGAATCCCGCGGCGACGGCCGCCTTCGAGTACGCGCTCAGATTCGACCACGCCGGACGGGCGATGCTCAGCCACGCCGATGCTTCCGGGGTGAGCAGCACGAAGCGGTCGTAGTTCTCGCCGCGCCACAGAGTCTTGTGGCGCTGCAAACGCAGCAAGGAACGCTCATGGATGATCTTGCCTCGCTCATTGCGGATGGGCTCAAAGTCGAAGTGGCCGCGCACCAGCGTGACCACCTCGCTGGGGCGAAGCACGCAGAGATAGTTCAGCGCCAGCCATGGGACCAGGTCGGGGTTGGGCGAGAGCGCGGAAGCACTCGTTGCACCCTCGGCACTCGGCACTCTGCACTCGGCACTGTTTCCGGCGCTGATGATCGAGGCGACGAGCTGCTCCACGGGCCTGGCCTCCGGGCGTCCGCGGCGGGTCGGCAGCATCTTCACGCCGCTCCAGACCACGGCGGGGCAGAGGCCCTGCTCGGCGGCGAAGTTGAAGAGCCGCTTCACCGCCAGCACATCGTGATTGATGGACTTGTTCTTGAGCCGCTCCTCGGGCTTCACGGCCTTGAGGTCCTGCACCATGGCGTTGAGCATGGCGATGACCGGGGGGGCGAAGCGGTGGCGCTTGACATCCGGAGTGGCGAACTCGATCAGGTCCGCGCTGCCGTGCCAGCGCATGAAGCGGCCCAGGCCGGTGCGCCAGGCGCGGGCGGTCTGCTCGCGGCCGTGGGAGAGGTAGTGATCAAAGAGCAGATCCGCGGCGTCCTGGAGCGTGTGCCGTCGACGCTGGCGACGGACGCGGGCCTGCGGGGAGTTGGCCAGGCGAAGGCGGGCCCAGTCCTGCCAGCGGTGCAGGGCGCCGGGGTGGGTGGAACGCGGATCATCAAACAATCTTCGCGCCGTGGCCTCATCGCGGCTGAGGTAGTGGTCTTTGCCGCCCCAGCGCACCATCCAGTCTTTGCCGCGAAGCCGGACGGTGGGGGTGCGGATGTTCATGCGGGCCGAGAATACACCCGGTGGGAACGGGGTGGTGATCGGGGTAGACGAAAAAGGCCCACAAGCGACGTAAGTGCTTGTGGGCCCTAAGCTCCCCGACTAGGACTCGAACCTAGAACCTATCGGTTAACAGCGTCGGGGCGGGTTGGGTAAGTCGTTTGGTGACAACGTGTTGAGTGTGGTCTACCCCGTTGCATTTGCGATTGGGGTAGACGTGCCATGCCATGGAGGGCTGTGTGATGGGCGGATCCTCGTCGGGTGGGGGCGGGGGTGGATCGTTTGCTGGTGCATCTTCTGCCGGTGCTGGTGGGAGTGCTGGTGGCCGCGGGGCGTACAAGATGGTGCATGCCAAAAAGGGCAGCCCGTGCGCCATCTGCGGCGCCGAAAACAGCTGGTGCGGGTTCTATCGCGACGGCACCGACCATGTGCTCTGCATGGTCTATCACCGCGACGGCGTCGCCTGCCCGCCCGGCTTCAAGGCCATCGGCGGCATGGGCAAGAGCGGCGGCCAGCGCTTCGGACCCACCGACGCCACCGGCGCTCTGGTCCGTGGCCAGTTCGATGCCGCGTGGCGCGACAAACAGGCAAAACGTGACCGCGATGCCGAGGGCTTCCGCCGCGCCGCGATCGCCTCTGCAAATGGCATCTGGGCCAACGCGCGCCCGCTCGAGCCCGGCTCAGTCGAGCTCGAGCGCGTGGCGGGGTACTTTGCTGCGCGCGGTGTGGACGTTTCGCATCTTCCGGGCGGGCGATTCAGCACCTGCATCCGGCTCGCCGTCAACCACCCCCACTTCAACCCTGAGACGAAAGTCAACAGCGCGTTTGATGCCGTGGTCTGCTTGCTGGTGCAGGCAGATGGCGCGAAGACCGGCGTGCAGCGCATCTATCTGGATCAGAATGGGTGGGGAAAAGCCGCGGCCGCCGGCGATCATGCCAAGCTCGAAAAGGGCTCGTGCACATCCGCGGCGTGCCGGCTGCTCAGCGTGCCCGAGAGCGGCGTGCTGATCCTCTGCGAGGGCATCGAGACCGGGCACGCGCTGCAGGCCGCATTCGGGGACCAGGCGGCGGTGTGGTGCCTGGTGAGCAGCAGCGGCATGTACTCTGTGGATCTGCCCGCGGAGCTTTGCAAGCCAGGCGGGCGGGTGAAGACCGTGGTGGTGGCCGCGGACCATGATCGCATTCCGCGCAAGAGCAAGGTGCGGGAGCGGCCGGGGATGACCGCTGCGAACATCGCGGCCAATGTGATCAAGCGCAAGTACGCGCATCTGCGCGTCGGCGTGGCGTGCCCATCGTCGCCGGCGATTGTGGGTGAGCTGGTGGAGGCGAGCGCGGAAGAGGACGGTGTGCATGAGGTCGCGGGCGTGCGCGACGCGGAGGGCTCGGCCAAGAGCGTGGACTGGCTGGATGTCTACGCGAAGTTCGGCGCCCAGCGCGTGCGCGAGGGAGTGATGGGCACCGGCGTGGTGTGGCGCGAGGAGCTGGCGCCGGATGTGGGTGAGGTTGAGAGCGGCGGCGTGGGCTCGCCCCCGGACCCCCCGGAACAGACGCAGGAACAGCCGGTGCAGGATGCGCCCAAGCGGAAGTACATCGAGGACCTCCCTGCGAAGTATGGCGTGGAGGGTGATCGCGAGGCGCGGGCGCTGGAGGTCCTGATGGCGCGGTTCGCGCCGCCGGTTGAGCATCGCGCGGATTCCACGTTCTACCTGGCGTATCACGGTGGGCAGTTTATGGAGTGGGTGCCGCCGGAGCTGGATGAGCCGCGCTGGCGCATGGTGGACACCAAGATTCTGCACGCTGAGGCGACGCACGTGCTCGATGCCTTCAAGGTGGAACTGCGACGTGGCTACGCGAACTTCAACCCCACGAATCAGGAGATCTCCAACGCACTCACATCTTCGACTTCGTACATCGCGGTGATGGAGGAGCGGGCACCGTGCTGGTTGCCGCCGGCGTTTCGTGCTGATGGCATGCCCATCGTCGATCAGGGGCTGCATCAGCGGTGGGCGGCGCAGCGACGGACCAACCACGCGACCCGCAGCACGCAGAAGACTAAGGGAGCGGTGATCGCGGCACGCAACGGGCTGCTGGCCGTGGAGGACCTGGTGGAGGGGCGTTTCGTGATGCGGCCGCCGACGCCGCGATTCTTCACGCTCACCTGCATGCCGTGGGACATCGACTGCGAGCTGCTCAAGCGTGGCGCTGCGGCCGAGGACCCGTACCATGGCATCTTTCACATCGTGGATGAGGAGGGGCTCGCGCCCAACTTCCTGCGTGTGTTGCGGCACGCCAGCGGGATGGCCGCGTGCGAAGAAGAGGCGGAAAAGCGAGGGATGAGCCCGGAGGCTTTTGCGGCGTGGGCGAACAGGATTGAGGCGCAGAACTGGATCGACGGCATTTTGGAGATTGGCGGGTGCATGCTGCTTGGGTGGAACCCGTTTGAGATCTGCGGCGTGCTCGATGGCGTGCCTGGCTCGGGCAAGGACGTGATTCTCGACGGTTTCGGGGCCGCGGTGGGCGAGCACAACACGGCGTCGGTGAGCTGGCCCACGCTGTGTGGGCGATTTGACATGATGGGGTTGCTGGGCAAGCCGTTTCTGCGGATGAGCGAGATGCGCGTGTCGGGCAACCGCGGGGACAACGAGGCCAGCATGGACAACCTGCTGCGGATCACCACCAATGTGCCGATCCGCACGGAGGGCAAGCATGTCAACGCTCGGATGTACGATCTCATCAGCGGCGTGGTGTTCATGGCCATCAACGGATGGCCGAAATCGCTGCGAGATGACTCTGGAGCGATCGTGCGACGGCTGCGCATCTTCCCGGTGCGCCCGTTCACGGGGACGCCGGATCCGCACCTCAAGAGCAAGGTGCAGGCGGAGGGCATGGGGATCTTCCTGCTGCTGATGGAGGGGTTGAGGCGTGCGATGCGACGGGGTTCGGTCGTGGAGCCACGCAGCGGCATGGAGGCGCGTGATGAGGTGATGCGAGGGCTGTCACCCATCCGGGCCTTCACGGACGACTGCTGCGTGGTCGGAGAGGGCAACGGCGTGCCGCGCGATGTGCTGATCGAGACGTTCAGGCGATGGGCCAAGAAGCAGGGCTACACGGGCATGGAGATCATGAACAAGCAGTCCTTCGGGCAGGGGCTGCGGACGGCGGTGAAGGGGTATGTGGAGATCGATCGCGGGCAGCGTGGCACGGGGCAGCGTGTGAACTACTACATGGGCATCCGGCTCACCGATGACGATGACTATGAGTTGGTGGGTGATGGGTTGAAGAAGGCCGAACGCAGGAAGGCCCAGCTGAAGCCGCATGAGCAGGATGCAGTGCCTGCTCGCCACGCCGCGAATAGCAAGGATGAGCCACCAGCGGGCTTCTGAGCCGCGTGGGCCTCCCCCGCCCCCCCACCGCAAGAACAAAACCGCCTGCAATCGGGGGTGTTGAATGCCGAACAGATCGTTCGGTGTTCAACACCCCCCACGCTTTGGTGGTGTCGATACCCGAACGAACGGTACGGGTCCCTTTACCCCCCTTGGGCACCCGCAAGTGCGTTTCTGT
>JBKJOD010000006.1:0-6034 GCA_046593245.1 Phycisphaerales bacterium | reverse complement strand
ATCGCACCCACGCCGCGAAATGAGCAATTCGCGGGATTAGGGGTTGACAGGCGGGTAAATCGGTAGTAAGTTGATCGTTCAATCAATAGTTGATTGATTGTTCAATCATACCGAGATGCCCGTGATTCCCACCCCCGAAGACCATCCCACGCGAGCCCGCATCCTGGAAACGGCGCGGCGGCTGTTTCATGAACAGGGCTTCCACGCCACCGGAGTTTCCACGATCTTACGCGAGGCGGATGTGAACTCAGGTTCGCTGTACCACTATTTCTCTTCCAAGGAGGCGCTGCTGACGGGGGTGTTGGAGCTCTATGTGCGGCTGCTGCGTCCGGCGGTCATGGACCCGGTCGAAGGGATGAGCGGGGATCCGATCGGGCGGGTGTTTGCGCTGCTGGGGTATTACCGGCAGGGGCTGGCGATGACGGACTTCAAGATGGGGTGTCCGATCGGGAACCTTGCACTGGAAGTGGGGGATGACAACGCCGCGGCGCGGGGGCTGATTGATCTGAACTTCAACAACTGGAGCGCGGTGGTGGAGGGATGGCTGGTGGCCGCGGGGGACCGACTGCCGGCGAGCACCGATCGGCGTGGGCTGGCGGGGTTTGTGCTGACGGTGATGGAGGGCGCGATGATGCGGGCGCGGGCGGCCAAGTCGTTCGCACCGTTTGATGAGTCGGTCAATCAGCTTCGCGCGTACTTCGAGCAGCTTGAGACGGCGGCGAAAACAGCAGCGGGTGGGGCGGGGAACGCTGGAGGTCCACATGCCGCATGTTGATATCACGAATGTGAACTGGCTCGCCGTCGGAGCGAGCGGAGTTGGTGCCTTCTTTCTGGGCGCGGTGTGGTACACCGCCCTGTTCGGGAAGGTCTGGCCGCGGGTGAACGGGTACTCGCCGGAGCAGCTCGCGGCGATGCAGAACAAGCGGCCGATGCCGGTGTTTCTGGGTGGGATGCTGGTGTGCTATTTGCTGGCGGCGTACGCGATGGCCGTGCTGATCTTGACGGCGGGATGGAGCGGGATGCACAGCGGGATTCACGCAGGGTTGCTCTCGTTTGTGATCGTCGCGGCGTTCCGGCTCACCGGGCATCTGGCCTCGCCGAAGCGGATCGGAGCGTACTTCATTGATATCGGGTTCGACTTGGTGTCGCTGGTGGCGATGGGCGCGATTCTGGGTGGGTGGCGATAGGCGCCGTGAGAAGACGTGCGGAGTTCCGTGCTTGCAGTTCTTGAAGAGGAGGTTCTCATGACTCTAAATTATGCGGATCGTCGATTAGTCGTCTCGCCGCTGGCACTCGTGGCGCTGGTGCTTGCGATCGGAGTGCGGATGGCTCCGGCGGCCGCACCCCCCATGGACCCATCACCGATCGGTCGGTTGATGCACGAGGCGGACCACATCGGTCAGCCCGCGAACGCCGCGCCGGCGCCCGTTGTCGCCCGTGTTGTGGACACCTCGCCGCTGGTGGTTGAGGGCATCATCAACGCGCCGCCCGCCGAAGTGTGGAAGGTCTTCTCCACGGCCGAGGGCTTCAAGGCCTTCGGCGTGGCGCAGTGCGAGATGGATTTCACGCCGGGCGGGCTGATCAAGACGCACTATGACCCGAAGGGGGTAATCGGCGATGCGGGGACGATCCAGAACCGCATTCTCGCGTACGAGCCGGAGCGGATGATCGCGTTCCGCATCGACAAGCCGCCCGCGAAGTTTCCGTTTCCGAATGCGTGGCAGAGCACGTGGTCTGTGGCAACGCTCGCGGACCTGGGCGATGGGCGCACGCTGCTGCGATTGACGGGCATGGGCTACACGGCGGATGAGGAATCGCAGAAGATGCGCGACTTCTTCAAGAACGGCAACGCGTGGAGCATGAAGAAGCTGCAATCCAAGTTTGATGCGAGCGTGACAATGGATCCGAAGGTCGCGGCCCACGCGGAAGATCCGCTCGCGGCGATTGAGATCGAGACGGTGGTGAACGCGCCACGAGAGGAGGTCTTCGCGACGTACACCAGCAGCGCGGGATGGAAGTCGTTTTTCGGCGTGGAGTCCAAGATCGAGCTTCGGCCGGGTGGGCCGTTTGAGATCTACTTCAGCATGGAACCGCCCGAGGGCACGCGCGGCAGCGAGGGGTGCACGGTGTTGAGCTACATCCCCGGACGAATGTTCTCGTACACATGGAACGCCCCGCCGAAGTTCCCAGCCGAGCGCAACGAGCGCACGTGGGTGGTGGTGATGTTTGATGATGTTGGAACGGCGCGGACGCGGGTGCGGGCGATGCACATGGGGTTCCGGGAGCAGGCCGCGGCGCATCCGGATCGGAAGGAGAACTACGAGACGGTGCGTGGATACTTCGCGAAGGCGTGGCCGATGGTGTTTGCAGCGCTGAAGAAGAAGTGGGAGCCGTCAACACTCAAGACCGAGACGGGCCAGTAGCCGCGCGGCCGTCCCGGTTACCCGGTCGCGGCATCCAGACATGCACGCAGCAGGGCATTCACCTCGCGCGGGTGCGAGACATTCAGCACATGCGGCCCGTCGGGCACGATGATCTCCGGTTGTGCCCGCGAAGGCAGGATCACCCAGTCCTTTCCGCCGTGGATGGAGCGGACGGGGACGCCGGGGTCCGGCAGCCCGGGCCATTCCAGCACCGCTCGCGAGCCCCACTTCACGAACGCCAGCGGCGTTTCATTCACGATCTTCAGCAGCAGCTTGCGATCCTCTCCGGGGAGATTGAAGCCGCGGCCGAGCACGACGGGGGCGAGCACCATCGACCAAGGAAAAGATGCGCTCGGGGACTGGGCGGGTGAGCCGTTCGGAGAGGCGAAGCAGGCCGTTGACCGCCCCCGGCTCGCGGCAGCTTCCGATGAGCACGACGCTGGATGGCCGCAGGTGGCGGGCCATTTCTAGGGCGACCATGCCCCCGAGAGAGACACCGCCGAGAACACACGGGCCATCGACGCGCACGGTTGCGGCGAGCCGCTGGGCGTAGTGGGGGAGTGATTCCCGCCGCTGGGGCTCGATCCATCGGGGCACAATCAGGGTGGGAAAGTCGTCGCGCTGCTTGCGCAGAAAACGTTCATCCGCGCCGAGGCCCGGAAGGAGAATGAGCGTGGCGGGAGCGGCGGACATCGCGGGGCAGCGTACACCGGCGGGCGCGGCGAGTTGGTGGTTTCGCGAATGCCTTACCTCGGGCTCGGCGGGCCGAGGATCGACAGGTATTGCTCCCACGCCCCAACCTCGGACTTGTATTGATACGCCATGGCTTTGGCGATCTGCGAAACATGGTTCAGATCGTGCACCACCCACGTGGCCAGCAGGTTGCCCAGGGTCACGCTTCCGAGTTTCGGATGGGTCCCGGTGCGCGACAGGTCCGTCTCGTTCAGACTCATCGACCGCACACGCGCCAGCGCCTCCGCACGCTCGCGCTCGAAGATATCCAGCAGCTCCACGAGCGTGTGCCCGGCCAGCAGCGGCTTGTGCCCGGCGCGATCAAACGGTTGGATCGCGCGTGTCTGGCCGTGTTCCAGAATGTGCATGATCCGGGGCACCCAGTCGGTGCGCTCGCCAAAGATCAGGTGCGCTACCACCTCGCGAGCGCTCCATGTGCCCGGCCCATAATCCGGCTCCGTCCACCGCTCATCCACGCCCACGAGCATCGCGCGCAGCACCCCGGGTGTGCGGGCGAGCATGGCAAGAGACGTTTCGAGTGTGCAGTTCATGGCGCGCCCTCGCGTGCTATAGCCCGAGCTTCTCGCCCACATACCCGACGACCTTGTCGATCGCGATCCGATCCTGCTTGCCGGTGTCGCGATCGCGGACGGTGACGGTCTGGTTGGTCAGGGTGTCGGCGTCGATGGTGAAGCAGTATGGGCAACCGGCCTCATCCATGCGGGCGTAGCGCTTGCCGATGTTCTGCTTCGCGTCGTACTCGATCGCGCCGATGCGGCCGAACTTTTTGTGGAGCTCGGCGTGCAGTTTTTCGGCGATCTCCGGCTGGCCGTCCTTGTTGATGAGCGGATAGATCGCCGCCTTGATCGGCGCGATGCGCGGATGGAACTTCATGAACTCCGGCGAGGGGCGCGCGGGATCAACGGTGTACGCCTCACAGATGAGCGCGAGGACGCCGCGATCCAGGCCCGCGGCGGGCTCGATGCAGTGGGGGAGGTAGCGCTCGCCCTTCTTGCCGCCGTTCGGAAGAACTTCGCCGCGGTCGGTGTCGAAGTACTCGAGCTTCACGCCCGAGTGCTTCTGGTGCTGCGTCAGGTCGTAGTCGCCGCGGTGCGCGATGCCCTCGAGCTCGCCGAAGCCGGGCGCGGTGAAGGGGAATCGGTACTCAACGTCGGATGTGCCCTTGGAGTAGTGCGAGAGTTCATCGGCGGCGTGCTCACGGAGAATGAGATTCTCGCCCGCAAGGCCGATGGACTGCCACCACTCCATGCGGAAGTCGCGCCAGAACTTGTACCACGCCAGAGACTCGCTCGGGTGGCAGAAGAACTCCAGTTCCGCCTGCTCGAACTCGCGGGAGCGGAACGTGAAGTTGCGCGGCGTCACCTCGTTGCGAAACGAGGTGCCGGTGTTGCCGATGCCGAAGGGCAGTCGCACGCGCGTGGTGTCCACAACGTTCTTGAACTGGATGAACACGCCCTGGGCCGTCTCCGGGCGGAGATACGCCTTGTTCGCCTCGTCGCGGATCGCGCCGGGAACGGTGTCGAACATCAGGTTGAACATCCGCGGCTCGGTCAGTGAACCGGGCTTTTCCGCGTCGGGCGCTATGACGCGCGTCCACGGCTGCGGCAGCGAGGAAAGCGCGACGCTCGTGATCTGCCCGAATGTCTTTTCGGCCTTCTTCTTCTGTTTGGTCTCGCTGGGTTGATCGCCAACGTACGCGAAGACGGGCTTGTCGCCGGGGTCGCCGCTGGCGGGGACATAGACCATGACGTGGTCGTAGCGATAGCGACCGCGTGTTTCCTTGCAGTCCACCATCGGATCGTTGAACCCGCCGACGTGGCCGCTGGCCTCCCAGACTTTCGGATTCTGGATGATGCGAGTCTCGATCGGTACGTTGCGCACGGGCTCGCCATCCGGGCCGGGGCGTCCCCAGCAAGGCACCATGATCATGTCCTCCCACCACGCATCACGCAGATTCTTCTTCATCTGTGCGCCCAGCGGCCCGTAATCCCAGAAGCCGTTGATGCCGCCGTAGATCTCGCTGGCCTGATAGATGAAGCCGCGGCGCTTGCAGAGCGCCATGATGGCGTCCATCGACTTGCTCGGGGCGGCGGGGTTTGGTGCGTGTGCGGCGTCAGACATGGGCGAAAGTTCCTTTGGGGCGGAGATGATACGGGGGGCATCGGAAAAATCCGCGAATCCAGTAGCCGCGTGTGCCTGTGCCGTCGCATGGCTGGTACCGGCGCGGCGATCGCGCCCGTCGCCCAGCCCGCACCGGCTTTTGAGAAGGAGCCACCCATGTCCGCACGCACGTCCGCACGCACGATCTTTGCCCTTGCCGCCGGATGGGCCACGGCACTATGGGTGGCCGCGCCCGCTCTGGGTGTGGGCTCGTTCACGCTCACCGACGGCAGCGCGACGTTCACACTCACCAATCTGCAATCCTCGCGGACGGGCTCCAATAACGGGGAGGGCACGTTCACCACGGGCGTACCTGCCACCAACCACATGTTCCAGAACTGGTTCTGGATCTCCGCTGGCCACACCGATACCCGCGAGTACGGGCTCTCCAACCAGACCAACGCGGTCCAGCCGGCCAGCAATGTGCAGTTTCTCGAATACGTGGAGGCGGCCAACAACGGGGTCACGCCCAATGCGATCCGCGTGCGCCTCACCTACACGCTTACGGACCTCTCCACGGCTTCCGGTCGAGCCGATGAGGCACTGCTGGTGATCTCGTTCCAACTCACCAACCTCCTGCCCACATCTCTTTCGGACATTACCATCTACCACTACGTCGACTTCGATGCAGCCGGAAGCGGCTCGGGGGATTCCGCCGTCGTTCGTGGCGCATCCAACCAGTTGCAGGTCATCAGCGA
>JBKJOD010000382.1:0-9679 GCA_046593245.1 Phycisphaerales bacterium | reverse complement strand
CGTCGCGATCAGGAGCATCGCGAAGTCGGTGGAACGGGTGCGTGGGTTGCAGCGGACGCGGGGTGCAAGTGTGCGACGGCGTGGCGGACCCAAGGCGGTCCACCACGGCACCCCGCGTTGTCTAGAGGCCGATCTTCTCGGGGGCGAGTTCGTGGGCGACGAGGTCGGCGTAGGTTTCGCGTTGGCGGATGATGGTGGCGTGGCCGCCCGTGATGAGGACTTCGGGGGGGAGGGGGTGGGAGTTGTAGCGGCTGGCCATGGACATGCCGTAGGCGCCGGCGGTGAAGACGGCGAGGAGGTCGCCGCGGGCGACGGGGGGGAGCGGGCGGGAGTGCGGGCTGGTGGAGAGGAAGTCGGCGGTTTCGCAGATGGGGCCGACGATGTCGCAGGGGTCGAGGCCGGGGAGGGGAAGTGGAGGGGTGGAGGAGTGGAGGGGTGGAGGGGCGGGGGAGGAAGAGCTCTCCTCTACTCCTTTGCTCCTCCACTCCTCATCTGTCATCTGTCGCGAGAGGTCCTTGGCGCGAGCGAACGGAACATGCTGCGGCGCGACATTCACGGGCCAGATGAAGTGGAAGGCGTCGTAGAGAGCCGGGCGGAGGAGGGTGTGCATGCCGGCGTCGCAGACGAGGAACTTCTTGCTGCCGCTGGTTTTGATGTATTGGATGCGGGTGAGCAGGACGCCCGCGCTGGCGACGATGGTGCGGCCGGGTTCGAGGATGATCTGAGTTTTGCGGCCGCTTTCGGCCCAGCGCTTTTCGAGACGCTCGTGCAGGAGCGGGACGATTTGCTTGGCGTAGTCGATGGCGGGGATGGCCTGGCCGGTGGTGTAATCCGCGCCGAATCCGCCGCCGAGGTTGAGGACGTCGATGCGGTGGCCGTCGCGTTCGAGCTCATCCATGAGCGCGAGAATCTTGAGGATGGCCTGGACGTAGGGCTTCGGGGAGAGGACGGGTGAGCCGAGGTGGACGTGCAGGCCGCTGAGCTTGAGGTGGGGGTGGCCGTCGTAGGACTTGAAGAACTGCTTGGCGCGGGCGATGTCCACGCCGAACTTGGTTTCGGCCTTGCCGGTGGTGGTGTGCTTGTGGGTGAGGGGATCGACATCGGGATTCACGCGGAGGGCGGCGCGGGCTTTGACGTTGAGGTTTTGGGCGAGCGTGGAGATCGCCTGAAACTCCTGCTCGGACTCGATGTTGAAGAGGCCGATGGGGTCGGTGTTGCCGTGGTGGTCGGGAAGGGCGGGCTCATCATCGGCGGGGCGGCCGAGGGCGGAGATGATTTCTTCATCGGTCTTGCCGACGCCTGCGTAAACGATCTTGTCGGGGGTGACACCGGCGAGGCGGGCGCGGCAGAGCTCGCCGCCAGAGACGACGTCGAGGCCCGCGCCGAGATCGACGAGGGTTTTCAGGATGGAGAGGTTGGAGCAGGATTTGACGCTGAAGCAGATGAGCGGATCCAGGGGCGCGAAGGCCTCGGCGAGGCGCTGGTAGTGAAGCTTGAGCGTGGCGGCGGAGTAGACATAGACAGGCGTCTTGACGCCAGCGGCGAGGGTGGCGAGGTCGAGGCCCTCGCAGGTGAGGCGACCGTCGGAGTAGGTGAAATGGTCCATGGGCGGAGGGTAGAGGGGGCGCGGGCGGGTGTCGGTTGTGCGACGGGAAAAGGCGAGTGCGAAAAGTGGTGGTTTGATACGATTCCCGATGGGAGCATTGCGCCCGGGAGGAATGCCGAATGTTGACGGAGAGAGTGGCGAAGCACTTTGACCGTGACGTGCGTGAACGCGGGGAGCGATACGCCGTTGACGGCAGCATGGGGCGGCTCACCGTGCGCGGCGATGTCGCCAGGGCCGTCGTGTATGGCACGGATGAGTATGAGTTGCGCATCGCACGACGCGATGAGGGGAAGGGTTGGCGCTTGGATGTGGCGTGTTCGTGTCGGTACGCTGCGGACAACAATGACCATTGCAAACATGTCTGGGCGATGCTCAGAGCGGGCGAGGCGAAGTTGGAAAAGGCGTGGGGTACCCCGCCAAAGCTGGTGTGGACGTACGGCTGTGATGATGAGGATTTTTCGTTCGAGCCGGATGACGATCTGGATGACGGCAGCGAGGATGAGGATGGAGCGGACGAAATCGTGATGGTGCGTCCGATCGTGACGCCGAAGGAGATCGAGAAGGCCCCGATCGCGGTACTGCGTGCGGAGATTAAGCGTCTAGAGCAACTGGAGCGGCAGCAGCGAGCCAAGCCGCGCGAGCCCGAGAAGCCGCAGATTCCTGCGTGGAAGCGGATGCTGGAGGAGACGCGGGCGTATGTGCGAAACGCTGGGACGTTCAGCCCGGCGACGCGTGGCAAGAAAGAAATCGTCATCGATCGGGTGTGGTACGTGATCGACGCGGAGCGGTCGCGGGCGGCGAGGGCGATCATCGTGGAGTTGATGCGGGAGAGCGGGGCGCGCGGCGTGCCCGCGCTCCCTAGCGGCGGCGTGCCGCTGGAATCGCTGAGGAAGATGACGCTGACGGCGAAGGATGTTGAAAAGATTCTGGATGACAAGGATCGGGAGATCGCCGCGATGCTGGTGGGGGCGGGGCGGCCGAACAATGAGTATGGCACGTACGGGAGATACGGATACTCGGACCCATCGGCGACGCTGTGGCAACTGGACATGCGGATGATGCGTCTTCTGATGCCCAAGGTGCTGGCGACTGGGCGATTGCTGATCAGAAAGGAGGGAGGGCGGACACTTGAGCCCGCGACGTGGAATGGGGATGAGGCTTGGGATCTGGCTATTGAGGTGGTGAAGCAGGCGGGATCGGGGAATCGCCACGAGGCGCGGCCGGTGCTCCGTCGTGGCGATACGCGGGTTGCGTTGTGTGAGGCGGAAGCGATCATCGATGGCGACCCGGGCATGGTGCTGCACAAGGAAGAACTCGCGCCGCTGCGGGTTGTAGGAGGAGAAGCGGGCGGCATGCTTGTGTGGGCGCAGCACTTTGTGCGGCGTGGATCGGCGGTGGTTGAGCCGGGCGAGCTTGGTGAACTGATCGGCGCGCTGGCGGAGCGGGGTGTGCATCTGCCGGTGGTGTGGCCGGAGAACTGGGGAGCGCGCCGCGTCGTGGGGGTGACGCCAAAGCCGACATTGGTGCTGCGGACGGCCGAGCAGAGCGGGCGGTCGCTATCGGCGGGGCTGCTGGATGCGCAGGTGCGATTTGTGTACGAGGGGGCGACGGTGGACGCGGGGACGGGAAGGTATGTGTCATCGCAGCTTGAGGGCACAGAGGCGGCGATGGTCGAGCGTGATGTGGAAGCGGAGAAGCGGGCGGTGGAGCGGATGATCGCGCTGGGCGGGAAGCACGATATGTACGAGCAGCGGCTGTCGGTGCCGGTGAAACTCGTGCCGAGGATGGCCGCGGGGTTGTTGAGTGAGGGATGGACGGTGCTGGGGGATACGCACGCGTATCGCACGCCGGGCGCGGTGAGCGTGCGCGTGAGTAGCGGGATTGATTGGTTTGATCTCGAAGGGGGCGTGGAGTTTGGCGGGGATGGGAAGGCGAGCGCGGCGATCGGGGATGTGCTGGCCGCGCTGGCGAAGGGGGAGAAGTTTGTAAAGCTGGGCGATGGCTCGCTCGGGCTGTTGCCGGAGGAGTGGCTGGCGAAGCATGGCAGGTGGCTGGCGCTGGGGCGCGTGGAGGGAGAGGGCGTGCGGTTTGCGAAGGCGCAGCTGACGCTGGTGGATGCGTTGATGGCGGCGATGCCGGAGGCGACGTGCGATGCGCAGGTGATGGCGGCGCGCAAGAAACTGAAGGCGTTCGAGGGGATCAGGGCGCGGATGGAGCCGAAAGGGTTCAGGGGAACGCTGCGCCCGTATCAGCGCGAGGGATTGGGATGGCTGCACTTTCTCAGTAAGTTTGGGTTGGGTGGATGTCTCGCGGATGACATGGGGCTGGGCAAGACGGTGCAGTTGCTTGCGCACATGGCGGAAAGGCGAGCGGCGAAGGAGAAGGGGTCGTGGCTGGTGGTGGCGCCCAAGACGCTGGTGTTCAACTGGGCGCGGGAGGCAGAGCGGTTCACGCCGGGATTGAAGATTGTGGATCACACGGGTTTGCAACGTGGGAAGAGCGTGGAGTCGTTCAAGGATGCGGATCTGGTGCTGACGACGTACGCGACAATGCGGATGGATATTGAGCTTTTGCGGAAGGTGGAGTTCGCGTGCGTGGTGCTGGATGAGGCGCAGGCGATTAAGAACGATGGGTCGCAGGGGGCGAAGGCGGCGCGGCTGCTGCGGGCGAGAAGACGGATCGCGCTGACGGGGACGCCGATGGAGAATCGGCTGGAGGATTTGTGGTCGATCTTTGAGTTCTTGAATCCGGGGATGCTGGGGAGTTCATCGGCGTTCAAGGAGGCGGCGCGAAGTGGGGGAAATGTGGCCGCGGGAAGCGGGACGAATACGGCGGATGGAACGAGCGACGGAAGCGGAGCGGGGATGGAGGTGCTGCGGCGGGCGTTGCGGCCTTTCTTGTTGCGACGGACGAAGGCGAAGGTTGCACCAGATCTGCCGGCGCGGAGCGAGCAGACGGTGCGCTGCGAGCTCGAGGGCGAGCAGCGATCGCTGTATGACGGATTGCGGGCGCACTACCGCGAGCAGCTGCTTGGGCGCGTGGAGCGCGACGGGATGAACAAAAGCAAGATGCATGTGCTGGAGGCGCTGCTGCGGCTGCGGCAGGCGGCTTGCCATACCGCGCTGGTCAGCTCGGGGATGATTGAACCGAAGGGGTTGGTGGGTGGGAAGCAGAAGAAGGAAAAGAAGGGGGCGGAGAATACAAAAAAGAGCGATGTGGCGAGTGCCAGCGGCGAATCGGCAAAGGTCACAACGCTGGTGGAGATGTTGGAGGAACTGGCGCAGGAGGGGCACAAGGCGCTGGTGTTCTCGCAGTTCACTTCGCTGCTGGCACTCGTGAAGACGGAACTGGATCGCAAGAAGATCGTGTACGAGGAACTCGATGGCTCGACATCATCGAAGGAGCGCGAGATTCGAGTGGATCGGTTCCAGAAAGTGGCGGTGAAGGACGGCGGACGCGGCGTGTTCCTCATCTCGCTCAAAGCTGGCGGCGTTGGGCTGAATCTGACGGCCGCGGGGTATGTCTTCCTGCTCGATCCGTGGTGGAATCCGGCGGTGGAGGCGCAGGCGATCGATCGGACGCACCGCATCGGCCAAGACAAGAGCGTGATCGCGTATCGGCTCATCGCCACGGGGACGGTGGAAGAGCGGATACTGGAGTTGCAGCAGAGCAAACGCGAGCTTGCGCAGGCGATTGTTTCCGAGAGCGCGGGGCCGCTGACGGCGATGACGCGCGAGGATTTGGAGTGGCTGCTGTCGTAGAGAGGCCGCTGCGGCGAGTGAAAAAGTGCACACTGTTCCCGCAGGTGAATCGGGTAGAGTGTGGCTATCGCGTGATGGCGACAAGGAGGCGGCATGGCGACTGTAATGATTTCGTTGGTGATGACGGGGGTGTTCGCGGCCGCGGCGATGGGGCAAGCTCCGCCTGCTGTGATGCAACTCGATCGCGGCGTGACGCTGCGGGTGTATCACGTGGAGGGGGATCTGAAGGCGATTCCGACGCTGGTGAAGGATCAGACGCCGAACTTTGATGAGTTGCGAAAGACGATCGACTTTCGGGATGATGCAGGATTTGGAAAGGTGCCGGCGTCGTTCTTGAGCGTGGTGAGCGGGTGGATTGATGTGAAGGATGCGGGGGAGTATGAGTTCAGGTTGACGAGCGATGATGGGTCGCGGATGGCGATTGATGGGAAGCGGATCATCGATCACGATGGAACGCACGCGGCGACGTCGAAGCTGAGCGGGGCGGTGAAGCTGGTTGCGGGGATGCACGCGCTGCTGATCGAGCACTTTGATCATGCGGGGAACAAGCAGCTCACGCTGGAGTGGAAGACGCCGGGTGCGGGGGAGTTCAAGCTGATTCCGACGGATGTGTTGCGGACTGAGAAGGATCTGACGCGGGTGACTTCGCCGGGCTCGAAGCAGATCGAGGATGGCAAGCGGGCGGGGGATGGGAAGCCGGTGAGTGGGGTGCATCCGGCGTGGGATGTGGTGACGATCCGGCCGCAGGGGTTTGAGCCGATGGTGGGGGCGATGTGCTTTGACGCGCGCGGGCGGCTGATCGTGGGGACGTTCAGTCCGCTGCAGCGCGATGACCGGACGCTGCCGGATATTGACACGAAGAAGCCGGACAGATTGTTTGCGATCACGGGCGCGGGGGGCGATCCGGCGAAGATTGAGGTGAAGGAGTGCGCGACGGGGCTCTATGAGCCGCTGGGACTGTGCGCGGTGGGGGATGATCTGTATTGCTCGAACCGCAAGTCGATCGTGAAGTTAAGCGACAAGGATGGCGATGGGTACTTTGAGACGCGCGAGATTGTCGCGGAGGGGTGGGAGGGGTGGAACTATCACCAGTTTTGTTTTGGGCTGGTGTATAAGGAAGACGGGGACAAAGGCAGTTCGGGCGAGGCGCCCGAAACACGGGCTGGAAAGCCCGTGCCACTTCGAGGCAAGCTGTATGCGACGCTGTCGACGGCGATGGCGCCTCCGGGGTGGGAGGGGATGGGGACGAACGCCGCGCCGAACGGGGCGATGCGCGGCGGGGTGCTGGAGGTTGATCTGTCATCGAACACGGCAAGCGTGATCGCGGGCGGGCTGCGCGCGCCGAATGGGATTGGGCTGGGGCCGCAGGATTCGCTTTGGTATCTGGACAATCAGGGCGCGTGGATGCCGTGCAGCCAGTTCTGCGAGGTGATTCCGGGGCGGTTCTACGGGCACCACAATCGGACGAACTTTGTGCCGGAACTGAAAGACAGGTTTCCGGAGGGTGGAGTGGCGAGCGTGTTCTGTGATAGGCCGCGAACGCCGGCGAGCGTGTTGATGCCGCATAATGAGGCGGTGAACTCGCCGACGCAGCCGCAACTCATCACGAGCGGGTTGTACGCGGGACAGATGTATATCGGTGAGCTGACGGGTGGCGGGATACGCCGGGCGTTCATTGAGAAGGTGAACGGGCAGTGGCAGGGTGCGCTGTTCCAGTTCACGCAGGGGCTGGAGAGCGGCGTGCAGCGGATGGTGTGGGGGCCGGATGGGAGTTTGTATGTCGGCGGGATCGGCGCGGGCGGGGACTGGAACTGGCGCGGCACGAAGTTCGGGTTGCAGCGGTTGACGCCGAATGGGAAGACGGTGTTTGAGATGCTGGCGATTCGAGCGACACCGAATGGGTTTGAGGTGGAGTTCACCAAGCCGGTGGCGAACGCCGCGGCGTGGTTGGGAGATGCATCGCACTTTACGATCAAGCAGTGGACATACGCGCCAACGGAGAAATATGGTGGGCCGAAGGTGGACGAAGAGACACTCACGGTGATGAAGGCGACACCGGCGGCGAATGGCAAACGGGTGATGCTGGACGTGGCGGGGCTGAAGCGCGGGCGGTGTGTGTCGTTGCGGATGGATCCGAAGTCGGTTGATGGGGAGCCGATCTGGTCGACCGAGGCGTGGTACACGTTGAACGAGGTGCCGCGTGCCGCGCCGCCGATGGGCGCGATGATCGCGGGGAAGAAGATTGATCCGGAGCAGGGTGGCGTTGGCGTGGGCGTGCTGTCGCCGGCGAGTGCCGTGACGCTGATCGGCGCGTCGGCTGATCCGATGTTTCATTCGGGGAAGGTGAAGGAGCTGCCGCGCGATGCGAAGGGCGGCGGGCTTGCGGGGGAGCGCGGCGATGAGGGCCTGATGAAACTGCCGGGGTATGTGGAGATTCAGGGGACGGGCGATCTGGTGACCAGCAGTGTGTTCGGCGATGCGCGGCTGCATGTGGAGTGGTACTCGCCAGCGGGCGGCGAGGGACAACTCGCGGGGAACAGCGGCATCTATTTGCAGGACTTGTACGAGATTCAGGTGCTGAACACGGCGACGGCCGCGGCGCTGGGGCGCGAGGAAAAGAACGATGAGGCGGGGTCAATCTATAAGCAGAAGGCGCCGGATGTGAATGCTTCGACGGGGCCGGGAACCTGGCAGGCGTATGACATCTGGTTCCGCGCGCCGCGGTTTGAGAATGGGAAGAAGAAGGAAGATGCACGCGTGAGCGTGTATTGGAATGGCGTGCTGGTGCACAACGATGTGGTGATGGAGGGGCCGACCGGGGCGAAGGCGGCGGTGGGGGAGAGCGGCGCGTATCCGGTGCAGACGGGGCCGCTGCGGTTGCAGGATCATGAGACGAAGGCGGAAGGGTCGGTGCGGTTTCGGAATATCTGGATCGCGCCGCTGGAGGATGTGAAATACATCGCCAAGACGGCGGAGTGGGAGAAACCATTCGACGCGCTCGGCGATGATGGGCTGCCGAAGGACTGGGTCGTGCGCGGCGGGCAGGCGAAGTTCCGTGTCGAGGGTGGCGTGCTGATCGGCACGAGCGTGCCGAAGTCGCCGAACACGTTCTTTGTGAGCCGCAAGGAGTACGACGACTTTGAGCTGCTGGTGGATTTCACGGTAGATCCGCGGCTCAACAGCGGCGTGCAGATTCGCAGCGAGGTGCTGGGGGGATACGACCTGCGCAAGGGCGCGCTGCGCGGCGTGCAGGTGGAGATCGATCCGGACCCGGCGCGGTCGTATACCGGCGGCATCTATGAGGAGCGCGGGCGCGGCTGGCTCTGCCGGTTGATTGATGCGCCGTATGCGCGGCGTGCGTTTCGGCCGCTGCCGATGCCGAGCGAGGCGGGTGCACCTGTGAAGCTCCCGAGCGGTGTACCGGAGGACGCGGCGAAGGGGATCAACCACCTGCGGATTCTCGCGACGGGGCCGATCGTGCGGACGTGGATCAACGGCGTTCCCGCGGCGAGTGTCTTCGATGCGTACGGCGAGGCGGGGCCGCGCGGGCGGCTGGGGTTGCAGGTGCATGATGTGGGGGAGGATGCGACGCCGCGCGAGGTGCGGTATTGGAATCTGCGGATCAGGGAGATGAAGAGGGGGGAGTGAACCAGGGAGATCGTCAATGCGATAGGCGTGGTGCCGCGCGGAATCACCACGTCGTGTCGCAACCTTCGCGGTGAGGCGTGCGAGCGTGATTTGCGATACCATGCCGAGGGCAGCAGGCAGTCGGGCGGGCTTACCGAGCGTGTTGTCATGTCGTATAGCCAGCACAAGCGAATGGCCCTTGATCCTGCGAACCCGCAGTTGAACCGCATGTCTCATGCCCGCTCGTGTGCCGTGTGCATTGCGCAAAAGCACAGAGTACAACGTTCGACAGTGTTGGCGGCGATAACAGCGAAGACGGGTGTGAATCTGGAATCACCTGCACTCGCGACAGACGAGGAACTGCGGGCTGTTCTCGCTGTCATGGACAACTTGAGAGTTGCAGTTCCGGTCGAATGGTCGTCGGCGGGATGACGCAAATACGTTGTGTCGCGCGTGCAGGAGGACGGGAAGCCCTTCCTCCTGCAACATCCATCCCAGACAGCGAGGCGGGCGCATTGCTGGCACGCCATTCCAGCGACTTCAACGAAGGTTCGGATATCCCGAAGATGGGAGGCGCTTCCATGATCGCTCTTTGGGCTCCACGAGCGGATTGCGTGCTAGCGTGAGGTCTTCCAGTGAGGGCATATCGTGAAGCTCATCGGGCGTCTTCGTCAGGCGATTGTGA
>JBKJOD010000279.1:0-4232 GCA_046593245.1 Phycisphaerales bacterium | reverse complement strand
CTCGCTGGAGGATGCCGTGGCCCGCTTCCGCGGCATGCGATTCGAGCCCATGGGCACGACGGCCAACCCGGAGATTCCCGAGTGCCAATCGATCGTGGATTATGTCGCGAGATACCTGGAACTGAACTTCAGCCATTTGGGCGCAGGTCGCATGTGATACATCGGCGCCGGGGAGCGTAAATCCCCGGTCTAATCCGGCCATTCTCGTGCTGTTCTCAGCTTCGCAATAGAGCTCAATTACCCAGCGGACGCGGGGGTGCTCCCGACGGTTCTGACTTGGCTTCGACCGGCGCGGCGCGGAGCAGCTCGTCGATCTTTTTCAACATCGCCTGATCATCGGGCTTCACGGCGGGCTCATAACGAGCAACGACGTTTCCGCTCTTGTCCACAAGGAACTTGGTGAAGTTCCACTTCGGCTCGCCGCCGATGGGCGCGGGCTGGGCAGCGAGTTGCTTGTACAGGGGCTCAACACCCTCGCCCTTCACCACGATCTTCTCGAACATCGGGAACGTGACGTTGAATTTGGCGGAGCAGAACTCCTTGATCTCCGCGTTGGAGCCGGGCTCCTGCTTGCCGAACTCGTTGGCGGGGAAGCCGAGGATGACCAGGCCATCACCCTTCTTGGACTCATACAGCTTTTCCAGTCCGGCGTACTGCTTGGTGTAGCCACATTGGCTTGCGACGTTCACAATTAGAACCACCTTGCCCTTGTAGGTCGCGAGATCCTCGCTTCCCCCGTCGATGCGGTTCATCGTATAGCCCAGGACATATGAACCCGCGACGGTGGACTTGGGCGCAGGTGCTTTCGCCTCGGGCTTTGCGACATCGGGCTTCTTGGGATCTTCGACTTTCGGCTGCTGAGTCGGGGCCGCAGTCGCGGGCTTCGGATCATCGTGACCGAGTCCAAACGCCACTGCCGCGGCTATTCCGATACCAATCAGTGTAAAAAGAAAGAGGGGCGATTTGCAAGCACAGCAGGACATGGAAATCTCCAGAAAAAGGCGGTTCAGTGGACGCAATGGTAGGTAATCGGGCGGAAGCGAGCCACGGATGGGTGTACCGTTCTCCTGATGCTTGAACTCTCCAGATGTGTCCGGTTTTGCGTCAACGACGGCGCGGAGGGCACGCCCGAATGGGGCGACCCGCTGAATACGTTCGCCGCCTATCCCAGCATGCGCGGCATGGGGCGGTTCTATGAACTGGAGGTGCGCTGCCGGGGCACGCCGAGCGAATCCACCGGATATTTTCTGAATATCAAGCAAATCGACCAAGCCGTCCGGGCGGCGGGAATCCCTGTTATTGAGCGTGCCTGCCGAGAACGCCCATGGATGGATCCGGCGGCCGCACTACTGGATGTTTCAGGCCCCGTGAATAATGCACTGGGCGGAAGGGTCACACTCGTACGGTGGAAGCTGACCCCGTACTATTCGGTTGAAATGAGCCCCCCCACCATTCCATTGATCGCCGGCGAACCGCATGTGCTGCTGCGCCAGCAGTTCGAGTTCGCTGCGTCGCACCGGCTGCACAGCGTGTCGCTGTCGGATGCCGAAAACATCGCGATGTTCGGCAAATGCAACAACCCGAGCGGGCACGGGCACAACTATCGCGTGGAAGCGTGCGTTGATTCGCCGGTGAATCGCGACGGGGCCCGCATCTCTCTGGCAGAGGTCGAACGAATCGCGTCCAAGACGATTGTGGATCGCTTCGATCACAAGCATCTGAACTTGGACAATCCGGAGTTTGATGTGACTCGCGGCGGTGTGAATCCATCCGTCGAGAATATTGCCCGTGTCTGCTACGAACTGCTTGCGCCGGAGGTGACGCGCATCTGCCCGGTCGCCAAGTTGCGGGCGATCACCGTGTGGGAAACCGACAAGACGTGGTGCACATATCCGGCGGGGGAAGAAAAGTAGTCTGCCGTCGAGGTCTCCGCACGTAGAGCAATGACAATCCCTTCCCGCATCCTGATCATCCGGCCCAGCGCACTGGGCGATGTCTGCCGCAGTGTGCCGGTGCTGGTGAGTTTGCGTCATGCGTTCCCCGCAGCTCAGATCGAGTGGCTGGTTCAGGATTCCTTCGCGCCGGCGATCGCTTCGCACCCGGCACTCAGCGGCGTGGTCGCATTCCCGAGGGCCAAACTTCGAGAGTGGTATCGCCCATCGGTCGCACCAGATTTGAAGCGGTTTCTGCACGACCTGGGCGAACGGAAGTACGACCTTGTGCTGGACTGTCAGGGGCTGTTTCGCTCAGGACTGTTCGCGATCGCGACCAAATCACCACGGCGGGTGGGCTTCGATAACGCGGCGGAACTTGGGTGGCTGGGGCTCACCGAGCGCGTTCATGCGCCTCGATCCGCACACGCCGTTGATCGAATGCTCATGCTTGCCGAGCACGTCGGAGCGCGGCCGGTGTACGACATGCAGTTGTACATCACGCCCGAGGATCGTGCTTGGGCTGCGGCTCAACCGGGACTCGAAGCCGGTGGATATGCCGTCATCGCGCCGATGACGCGCTGGCCAGGAAAACAGTGGCCCCTGGAACGATTCGTGGACCTGACGCGCCGACTGATCGAGGGCGATGTGCCCGGCATTTGTCGCGTCGCTCTGGTGGGCTCACCGTCGGAGCGCGAGCAAGCCGCCGAGCTGGTGGCCGCGTGTGCGGACGAGGGACGTGTGGTGGACATGATCGGGCGGACCAGCGTCGGGCAACTCATGGCACTGATCGAGCGATGCTCGCTGCTGGTCGGCTGTGATTCGGCGGCGGTACACATGGCCGTCGGCTTTCATCGCCCGCTGGTCGCGCTCTATGGGCCGACGCGTGTGGAGCGTGTGGGACCGTACGGCCGCTCGGCACACGTGGTGCAACGACTGATTCCCGGCGATGCCCGAGACCACAAGGATGCGGCGGTGGGGCAGATCATGATGAACAGGATCAGCGTGCAGGATGTGGTCGACTGCACCAGAACGCAGATCGGGGTGCATGGGGATGTTCGAGTGACTCGGTAGAAAGTCGCAGCGGTGCTCGAATGTTCCCGGGCTCACGGTGGATCACTTCGCTTTCGGCATCGCACGTGTCTCCCGATTGAAGTGCATCGGCGTGGATTCCTTCATCAGGAACATGTACCGCATGCCATCGGTGGTGACGCCCGCGTAGTACCAGCCATCCTTGAGCAGCATGATCCGCAAGTCGCGTTGCTCGTGGCGCCAGTTACCCACAGTGTCTTTGGTTTCGACGATGACGCGATCGCCCTCGGTGTGCGCGGCATAAGTAACCTCCGCGAATCCGCCGCTGAGGTAGTCGAAGCCGTCGCCGTCATCCTCATACACCTTGCCCATCGCGCTGCCGGCCTCGTCCAGCGAGACCACAAGCGTGAGCGGCATCCCTTTGTGCTCAACCTTGCCCGTGGTGTCGCCCGTGTGCTGGATCAAAGGCCCGACGGGCACGATCGCGCCGCCGCGCACGTAGAGTTTGGGCAGATCAGGATGGTCGCCCTCATCCACCAGTTGCAGCTCGTTCCAGATGCCCTTGGGCAGCGCCATCGTGCGGTCACGCTCGGGCGTGAGCTTGGGAACCACCAGCAGATCCGAGCCGAGCAGGAACGCATCGTCCTCGGTGCGAAGCGCGGCGTCTTTCGGGTCCGCGAAGAAGACGGGGCGCAGGATCGGCATGCCCGTCTGCTGGGCTTCCCAGAAGAGCGTGTACAGATACGGCAGCAGGCGATAGCGGCGCTCAAGCGCGAGCCGCGCCGTGTGCTCAATCTCAGGCCCAAATGCCCACGGCTCCTTGTTGATGTTCCCCTTGCCGGTGTGTCCGCGGCTAAACGGCAGCAGCGTGCCAACACCAATCCATCGCGCGAAGAGCTTCGCATCACCGTTGCCGTTGAAGCCGCCGATGTCCGGGCCGCAGAAGGGCTGGCCGGAGAGCCCCAGATTCGCGACCATCGAGATGGACGCTTCAAGATCATCCCATTCCGCGGAGTTGTCCCCGGTCCAGGTCGCCGCGTATCGGTGGCTGCCCAAGTAGCCAGCGCGGGTCAGCACGAACGGGCGCTTCTCCGGCGCGGCCGCCAGAATGCCCTCGAAGGTGCCCTTCGCCATCAGCGTGCCATACACATTGTGATACTTCAGATGCGGCCCGGGCGGAAGAACTTGCTTGCTGGTGCCCTCTTCGCTCTTGCCCATCCATACGCGCGTGTCCCATGGGCCGCCCTTGTGGATGTTGTCCTCGGGCAT
>JBKJOD010000173.1:0-9536 GCA_046593245.1 Phycisphaerales bacterium | reverse complement strand
CCATCGCGCTCGCGCCGCGCTCGCTCTCGGGAAGCAGTTCAACCAGGCCGCGCAGTTCGAGTCGCAGCCGACGCGCCACCTCGTCGGCCATCCCGCGCTCGCCCGCGGCCAGCGGCCGCGCCACCACGTCGGCACCTTCGGTGACATGCACCTGTACCGTTCGAGACGCCATACTCTCGGATTTGCTGTTCATTCGGTTTCTGTTGTGACGACCGCTCGCATCGCATCGTACCAGATTGTTCCGGATTCATCATACTTGATGATTGTTCTCAGAACAAGCATTTTGCTCTCGACATAATCCAATCAAAATACAAAATCTGACCTGAGAGCAAATTAGTGCATCTCAGAGCATAATCAGTCGTATACTCTCCTACTCAAGCGGCGGCCACGCTGTAGTCTTCTTCCGGACTCGGAGACGACCATGACTCGTTCGTCATCGCGCGCATTCACGCTCATCGAGCTGTTGGTGGTCATTGCGATCATTGCGCTGCTGGTCGGCATCCTGCTCCCGGCACTCGGCAAGGCGCGGCTCGCGGCCCAGATGGTCAAGAGTCTGGCAAACCTGCGCTCCATGGTGCAAATGCAGGCAACCTATGCAGCGGAGAGCAAGGACTCGCTGGTCAATCCATTCGATGGCTCCAACCTGGGCAGCACCGGCGCGTACTGGTTTGATGTCCGCGTTCCCGGCAAAGACGATACCGCCGTCTGGTCGTTCAAGGGACAGTACAACCCCGGTCATGTGACCGAGTTGCTCTCAATGCGTGTCGGCAGTCTGCTCTCCCTCAACCACGACGCGGGTTTGCAAACCACGGTGCAGATCGCGCCCATGGACGCGGCGCTGGTGCAACGCAATCAGCAGTTCAACTCCAGCATCAACAGCAACGGAGGCCCGCTGGTCTCTGCCGGCAACGACTACAGCACGGTTCTCTACGACGGCTCGTATTGGTTCTCACCGACTCTGTGGCTGAGCCCGTCTGTGTATCGCAACGCCACCTTCCCCGGCATCAACGATGGTGATGTGCGTTTCTGGCAACGCAACCGCGTGGAAGATGTGGTCACACCTTCGGCCAAGGTCACCGTCTGGGAGCGATTCGACTTCTCGAAGAAGACCCGCGCCGCCGGTCCAGCGTCCAACCCGAACTCGCGGCGCGCCAGTGGCAACCCGAACTGGAACAACCCGGATGCCGACGCCCGCTTCGGCACCGCCGATGGCAGTGTGGACACGGTGAAGATGTCCAAGCTCTACGCCCTGAAGGCCGATCCGAACACTGAGGACACCTTCACCCCCTCGGGCAACTGGGACATTTCCGCCGCAACCCTGCGCACGTGGTCCATGGACACCGATGGTTTGCAAAACGGCGACCCGAGCTCCACCTCCGGCCCGGGCGGCCCGTATCCAGCTTTCTTCTGGGCCACCCGCAAGGGTGTTCAGGGTCGGGATATCAACCGTTAAACCCCGTCATCCCACCGTTTTCCTTTCCCAGGTTTCAAGTCTTAGAACTTTCCGACCTGTTCTCAGAGCGATTTCTTGCCATGGCCCGGAACTGAATGTAGTTTTTCAGTACGTGAGCACGGCCACCGGCCTGCTCACGGGGCGAATCGAACAACGACCGGCGCGAGCCAGTCCAAGAACTGCCGGCGAAAGCCGGCGAAGAGGAGATTGAGAGATGCGTTTGCAATCACGTTGCGCGTTGGTAGCTGCGGCGGCCGGACTGGCCCTGCCCCTGCTGCTCGCCGGATCGGTCTTCGGACAGATCACCACGAACATCATTACCGTCCGAAACAACCTCGCCGGTCCGGCTCCCGCGTCCGGCACTGCCAACGGCCCCGTCCCCGGTCTGCCCGCTGCACAACAGAACCTTGCGAACTCCGCCGGTGTGGTCATCAGTTGGAACAACCCGCAGTTCGGCAGTTCCGGGCTCTCCAGTGCGCCGGTGATCGACGGCTTCGGCAACGTCGCCTTCTACGGCCAGATCGCTTCCACGGCGGTGACCGATCCGGACACCCTCGCTCTCACGCAGATCATCAACACCAGCAACCAGAACTGCATCTTCTGGAGCAGCGCGGCCGGCAACTGGGCTCCCGCCAGTGTGCAGATCGCTCTCCGCGATGGCTCCGCAAGCTCGCCCGCAACTTCAACAGCAACCGGCAGCACGGTCGCTCTGCGTGGCGGCCCCACCCCGAGCAACCCGAATAACTGGGTGCTCAACAGCACCACCGGCGGCAACGGCATCGGCGCCGGCCGCCTGAACATGGCTCCCAACGGTCGCATGTATGTCGGCGCGACGATGAACGGTTCCGGCGCGACCTCCACCAACAACAGCGCGGCATTCACGGGCGTTCCCGTCGTCAGCGGAGCGCCCGCCGGCCCCGCCATCAGCCAGATGATGGTCCAGGGCCAGACGGCGCCCGGCACCACGCTCGCGAATCTCAACACCGCTGCGGGCGGGTTGAGCGGCTTCAATCAGGTGAACCCCAGCGGGCAGATGGCCTTCCAATCCGCGCTGGTTTCCGCTGGCGTGGGCACCGATGTTGTGACATCAGGCACAACCCAGAACAACAGCGCTCTGTTTGTCATGGGCCCCGGTGGCGGCACGCTGGTCGCTCGTCAGAACGATCAGCCCGCGTTCCTAGGCGGTGCCGCGTTCGGCGCGCTCTCCACCAACCCGGGCAACGACCACATCAACGCCAGCGGCCATCTGGCCTTCACCACCACGCTCTCTACCACGCAGGGCACGACACCGGCCAGCGCCACCAACAACAGCGCGCTGCTCGCGTACACCGGCGGTTCGCTCAACCTCATCGGGCGTTCCGGCACCCCGGTTCCTGTTCCCGTGAACGGCAACACCGAGAACTTCCTGACATCCTCCCAGGCCTTCACGCTCAGCGGCACCAACAACAGCTCCGGCGAATCCTGGAACAACAACTCGCGGCTCGCCTTCACCGGCAAGTTCGCCCCCAGCGCCAACATCACCGCCAACACCAATGACCAGGCCCTCATGACCTGGCAGGGCGGCTCCACGTCGCTCCTCTACCAGACCGGCGTCTCCAGCGTTCCCGGTGTCGCCGGCGCATCCACCTTTAGTGCGGTCGGTGGCGCGAACGTCTCGCAGAATAATCTGAACCATCTCGCGTTCGCGGGCACCATGAACATCGGCGGAGGCATCACCAGCGCAAACAACCAAGGGCTCTGGTTCCTCTCCAATCCTTCCAGCCCCGCCGGCGCGGCCCTCGTCGCCCAGAGCGGCACTGTGGCTCCCGGCTCCGGCGGCGCGCTCTTCACTTCCAACTTCAACGGCCTGATCATGAACGGCAACGACACCATTGTCTTCCAGAACACGCTCAGCAACGGCACGGCCGGCATCTTCGCGTGGAACCCCGCGTACGGCCTGGTCGACCTGTTGTTCGTCGGCGACAGGAACATCCTGGGCGCGAACTATCCCGTCTCCTCCATCAGCTATCTCCTCACCGGCAACGGCAGTGGTGGGGTCGCTTCGTTCAATGACAATGACCAGCTCGCCCTCGGCATTGGTTCCAGCACCGCCGTGGGGGGCATCTCGGCCAACTACGCGATCGTCGTCATGCACGTCCCCGCTCCGGGCGCGGCGGTGCTCGGTGTCATCGGCCTCACCGCCATGGCACGTCGCCGCCGCCGCTGATTGCCGGTCGGGCGATTCGATTCGTCGAAACACCCCCTTCCGGCCACACGGTCGGAAGGGGTTTTTCATATCCTCGGGTGGGATCACCCCGATTCCCAGCTCATGATGCTTCAGTGCGGAACCATGTCAGCAGATCGTCCGTATTCCTCAACACCTGCTCTCAGAGCACTCGCATTCGTCTTGAGATGAATCGTTTGAGCTGGGCACGGCACGCAGTAGTCAACTGTTTCAGCGCACAGCCGAGACGCCCGCGCGTGCGCCATCCATGATTGTTGGAGCATCGCCATGAAGAATTGTTTGTTGAGTGTGTGTGCCGGAATCATCGCCGCCGCGGCGTGCGTGGGCACCAGCATGGCGCAGTGGGGGACGAACTCCACGAACTCGCTGATCGTCGGCGATGCGACCAGTGATGGCCCGATGATCGTGCCGCACCCGGATGGCGGGTGCTACATCGCGTGGCAGGGTCCGGTGGGCGGGCAATACAACACGATTCACTTGCAGCGCCTCAGCGCGGCGGGCGTGGAGATGTGGGGGCACAACGGCATCATCGCCGTCGCTGGCAACGGCTCGGCGACGTTTGTCGGAGACTTTGATCTGGCAATCGCATCCGACGGCAACGCGATCATCGCCAACTCGATCAACTACTCTGATCCGGCGAATCCGACGGTGCATCAGTCCAACGTGCAGAAGTTCTCTGCCGTCAACGGCGCCAAGATGTGGGGCACGGGCGGCGCGGATGTTGCCGTGACCTCCGGTTCGCTTCCCTCGCGCCCGGTGCACGTCTGTTCCTCGCCGGATGGCGGATGCATTGTCGGATACACGCTCACGCTCGCGAACAACAACGGCGTGTGCCGCTTCATGCGGATCGGGCCAACGGGCGCGCCGGCGTGGACCGCCCCGCTGCCGCAGGTGATCGAGAACTCTGGCAACGTCTCCATCTCGCTGGTGCAGTTGCAGCAGGTGTCGGCGGATGGCTCGTTCGTCGCGCTCTGGGGCTCTGGTGTGAACACCAGCACCGTCGGGCTGCACACCACCAAGTTTACGGGATCCGGAGGGCTCGCGCCCGGCTGGGGCACCAGCACCAGCACGGCGAGTTTCATGACCGTCAATGGGCCACTGGTGATTGATGCTCACGGCATGACCGGCTTCAACTTCTACAACTCGCGCGTCATTCCTGATGGCAGTGGCGGGGCCATCTACGGGTGGAGCTCATTTGCCAGCAGCGGCTTCGCATCACCTACCGAGGCGATGGTGCAGCATCTGCTCACCAGCGGCGCGTTCAAGTTCGGTTCCTGCTGCGACTCGGGCAATGTCTGCGTGGTCAGCACCGCCGCCAACTGTCCCTCGGGCAACACGTTTACGCCGGGCGGGCGCAATCTCGAATGCACCGACCACGATGTCGTCGATCTCGCGCAGGGGCGTTGGTCCGCATCTGTTTCGTACAACCAGACCGATGGCACCTACTTCCTGGGCGCGGGGCAGGGGCTCAACGCCAACGGAGTTGTTCGCAGCGGGCTGGTGCAGAAGTTCAGCCCCTCCGGCGCACGGCTCTTCGGCCCCGGCGGGTTCACTGTCATGCCGCAATCATCCAACACGCAGGTGACGGTCGATCGGATCGTCTGCACACCCACCAACGACGGCGGAGTCGTGGTCGTCGGTAACGTCGTGCGCGGCAACACCACCACGTTTCGCGTTGTCTTCAGTTCCAAGGTCAAGATTGATGCCTTCGGTGATCCCAACTTCGTCTGGAACAAACTGCTCAACTCCGATGCCACCACGGACAAGGGGCGAAACGGCATCTGCCTGGCCGCCGGGTCGGACAATCCGCTGTACACCTTCGTCTGGGGCAACCGCGTCGCCGCCGCCAAGATCACGTCTTCCAACGGTGCGCCCGGCATCGACGCCGTGCCGCTCTCGATCGATGTCGATGTCCCCTCCTCGGTGGAAGTGTGCGAGGGAGACACGGTCACGCTTTCCATCTCAGTCTCGGGCACGCCGCCGATCTCGTACCGCTGGCAGCGCCACTACGCCTTCAACGTGAACGGCAACCCGGACGCGTACTGGAATCTCAACGACGGCGACAGCTCCTTCAACTGCACCGTTCCGAGCGACGGCACCACGTACAGCGGCACCGCCACCAGCACACTGACCATTCACAATGTCCACGCCAACTACCCCACCGCGAGCTGCCCAAACTCCGATCCATCGCTGAACAAATACCGCTGCTACATCTTCAACGCGGGCGATTCCACCGCGTATTCCAGTGAGGCGCAGATCATCATCTCCGGCGGCGCGTGCTGCGCGAGCGGCGGCGGTGCGTGTACCTTCGTCTGCAACACCGCACAATGCTCGGGTATCTTCCAGGGCGTGGGTACGACTTGCTCGCCCGCGAATCCCTGCGGCGGCGCGTGCTGCATCGGCGGGGTCTGCTCCGCCACCTTCAGCGCGGCCCAGTGTTCGGGCACCTACATGGGCGACGGCGTGACCTGCGCTCCCTCGCCCTGCATCGGTTCCTGCTGCGAGAATCTGAGCGGCAACTGCTCCGCGACCACCGCCGCGCAGTGCCTCAGCGGCAGCGTGTTCAATGCCGCGGGCTCGTGCCAGCCCAATGCGTGCGCCCAACCCGGCGCCTGCTGCAACACCATCAGCGGCGCGTGCACGATCATCGCGCAGCCCGGCTGTTCCTCCGGCGGCCAGCAGTTCCAGGGTGCGAGCAGCGTGTGCGTTCCCAGCCCCTGCCCGCCGCTGGGCGCGTGCTGCAGCACCATCGACGCGAACTATTGCGTGATGCTCACGCAGACCACCTGTGCCGGCGTCTCGACGCGCAACTGGCGCGGTGCGAGCAGCACCTGCACCCCCAGCCCGTGCGCACAGCCGGCGGGCGTCTGCTGCCGCGGATCCACGTGCACGACGACGCTCACCTCCGCCGCGTCGTGCAGCGGCTCGATCACCGCGGGCGCGACCGCAGGCGCGTCGTTCGTCTCCGCCGCCGCGTGCAACTCCGGCTCCAGCGCGACGCCCTGCTGCTATGCCGACTACAACAAACTCAACGGCATCTCGGTGCAGGACATTTTCGATTATCTCAACGACTGGTTCGCCGGCCGCCCGTATGCGAACACCGGCAGCAATGGCACAGGAACGCTGACCGTGCAGAACATCTTTGACTTCCTGAACGCCTGGTTTGCCGGTTGTTGAATGGGAGTCGGCCGCCAGCACCGTTCGGGCGGCCGTTTGCCGAATCCACTTTCGCTCCAGACCACCTGAAAACGCTCGATCGCCATAGTGCGGTTGAGCGTTTTTTTGCACATTCCGGCCCATTGCTCGGCGCGGCCGGGTCAGGCCACCACGCGAGGGTGCGGCGGACAATCTCGCGTATCACGCGAAATATTCCGCGAACTTCATTTCACATTGACAGAGCAGATACATCGTTTCCGCATGATCCATGCACCATCTGGTGTCAGTGCGCGGCCACGGAAGCCGCATGGAGTTCTCACATGCGTTTGATCCGTCAAACCTGCCGCGTTGCACTCGTCGTCTTGACCTTCGCCGCTTCAGTGCTGGTCGCTCCTTCCGAAGTGCTCGCTCAGGCAAACTTCAGCGAGTCCTTCCAAAGCGTCGGCGATGGCACCTCCGGCTCGGGCGGGCCGCCCGCGCTGGTCTCGCGCGGCTGGACGTTTCGCAACCAGAGCCGCCCCGCTGGCACCGGCGCGAGTCCGTATTGGACGGAGTTCGGCAACGGCTGGGGCCAGTCCGGTTCGTGCCTTGGCCACGGCGGATTTGTCACCTGGCAGAACTCTTCCACGCGCATCTCCGCGTGGATCATCCTCCCCGCGATCCCGAGCCAGATTGCCGGCGATCCACTGGCGTTCTGGACATCAGCGCCGACAGGGGCGTTCGGGAACAACGCGGCATCTCTGGAAGTGCGCTACTCGCCAACGGGAGCGATCGGGACGGGAAGCAACGACACCGATGTGGGAAACTTCACGCAGGTGCTGGCGACGATTGCCGGAACTGGCGGACATCCGTGGACCCAGCGCACTATGACTCTCCCGGGCGCGGGCCGCATTGCAATGCGGATGGTGATCGGGTCAGCCCCCACCAGCTTCGATTTCTCCGGCTCGTTCCTCATCGACTCGCTGCAGGTCGGCAATCCGCCGCCGCTTCCATATCCGCTCCCTGCTGCGGGGCAGACCGTGCATTGGACGACGGCCATGAGCCCTGTCCTGCTCAGCGTTCTCGCAACGGGTCAGAGCCCGCGCATCGTTCCCGGTGGCACCGTCATCGTCGATCCCGGCGTCGAGGTCCGCATCGGGAACGGCGTGGTCTTCGATGTCTCCGGCACGCTCTCCCTTCAGGGCACTGTGCTGCAGCCCGTCCGCTTCCGCGGCAACACTGGCTTCGCTGCGGGCTGGGCACGCATGGTCGTCGCGAGTGGCGGCCTCATCACCGCTTCCTTCGCCGACATGGAGACCTACACCGACCTGATCTACGGCGGCAAGGTGTCTTTCACCGACTCCGCCTTCCGCGATCCGTCGCTTCCCACCGACTTCTCGTACGACAGCGCCGGTGACCTCGGCCACCGCTACTTCGATGGCAACCTCGCCTACTCGCGACAGATCATCAACCTTGCTCGTTGCACCTTTGGTCAGGGGTGCCAGGTCGCCGCGCTGCGCGGCTGGGTCGCCGCCCGCGACTGCACGTTCTACCGCGGCAGCAAAGTCACCAATGACCCCGGCGCGATCGGCGGGGAGGCGATGTTCATCGTCGGCAACTCGATCCTGAAGAATGTCACCGTCACCGAGGGGTACATCGATCTCACGCAGGACCACAACCAGCACCGCTACGTCGGCAATGTCACCGTGACCGGCAATCCGTTCGGCCCAGGCATGAAGCTCGCCGGCGGCGGCAGCTATCTGATCGATCCGACGGTCACGCTGCTGAACAACATGTGGCCGGTTGCGTTTGGTTCCAACTCCGCTGGCATTCTGCCCGGTTCGCTCCTTCCCGCAACCGGCAATCAGTTCAACGAGATCCCCGATACCACCGATCCCGCGCCGAACGACGAGAACGTCGTCTGGGCCGATGCCGGCATTCCCTACATCTTGCGCGACAACGGCAACGTCCACGGCAAACTCACTGTGCTACCGGGGGTCACCGTCAAGGCGCCGCCGGATATCGCATTCCAGTTTTCCTCCGACAGCAACGGACTCTCGCTGCCGGTTTTTCTTGGCGAGCCGGAACGCCCCATCCGCTTTCTTCCCAATGTGCCCGGCACCAAATGGCGTGGTATCGGTATCGGGCTTGGTGGCACCTTCGGGACTCGCTGGGACTGGTGCATCATCGAGGATTCCAGCATCGGTGTTGCTTCCGCAGAACTGCCAATCGCGCTGGACAACTGCATCTTCCGCCGCAACACCCGCGCTACCGGCGGCGACTCCATCTTCACCCTCCGCAAGTGTCTCTTCGAGAACAACATCTTCTCCTACAGCGGCGAGCGCTTCGCCCCCAACCACACGGTGGAAGGCTTCCTCGACGCCAACCACCCCGCCAACCCCAACACCTTCATCAACAACCCCGGCACGCCGGGCTTCGGCTACTTCGGGACGTTCCTCGCCAATGGTGGCCTCATCGCCCGCGCCCGCCACAACTCGCTCGAGAACACCGACAGCGACGTTCGCAACAACTGGTGGGGCACCCCCAGCGGCCCGCATCACCCAACGCTGAATCCCTCCGGCACCGGCGACGACATCTTCTTCGGCATCGACAACGGCGGCTTCCTGCTGCCCTTCCTCCAGTCCCCGCCCACATCCAATCCCCCACCCGTCGTCCGCTTCGTTACAACCCCAACGGCCGTTGTTCCCGGCGAGAAGATCATCC
>JBKJOD010000139.1:0-15619 GCA_046593245.1 Phycisphaerales bacterium | reverse complement strand
TGCTCTCGAACGGCGGCTGAGCACGACGAGGAGGAATCGAGCAGCGCGGGGGCGGCGCGATGGGGCGGACCCTCGTGCTGAGTATCGACCTCGATGTCCTGAGGTTGGGCATCGGCGGCGGCGCTGTCTTCATCTTCGGCATCGGCCTCTTCGGCGTGGTCATCGTCGTCGTCGTCATCTTCGAGTTCGATCTCATCGTCGAGCTCGCAGGGGTCGGGGGCGTTGAATATGGCGACGGCGCAGCGGCGTTTTTCATCGGGGGATTCGGCTTCGTTGAGCGCGTCGATGAGGGTGCGGAGGGCATCGAGGCGGGCGGAGGCGAGTTCTGTGGCGTAGGGGGACATGGGGCGGCTCCGGAAAAAAATGGCAAATCGCAAATGGCAAATCGCAAGTTGAGCCGGAAGAAAAACGGCGGCTCTATAGAGGGGCCGAGATGCAGATTTGCGCGCGCAAAGCCGCACAGTTTCATGTTGAAAAGTGCGTAAGTGCTTGTCAGCACTGGGCACAAAAATCTTACAAAATTGGAGATTCGGGTTTTTGGTTGTGCGGCTTTGCGCGCGCAAAGCCGCACAAACTCCCCGGGAATGGGGGAAGGGAGTTGAGAGTGAAGAAGGCATCGAGGCACCAGGCATCGAGGCACGAAGCGTGGATGCGGGTGGTGGTTCTCGCGGCTTGAGCGCGCGGAACGAGCGAACACATCATGCGAATGCGCGGAGGATCAGGCGGCGAGTTTCATGGGCTGGACCATTGAGGCGTGCGTGGCGACCATGCGGTCGTACTCGGAGAAGTCCAGGGTGACGAAACGCTTGGCCATCTGGGGATCGAACTGCGCACCGGCGCACTTCTGGATTTCCGCGAGCACGGCGGGGCGGGGCATGGCGGCGCGATAGGAGCGCGTGGAACTCATGGCATCGAAGGTATCGGCGAGCGCGATGATGCGGGCCATGGGGGCGATGGCCTCGCCGGCGAGCTTGTGCGGGTAGCCGCGACCGTCCCATCGCTCGTGGTGGTGGAGCACACCGGGGAGGATGTCCGAGAGCAGGGGCAGGTCCTTGAGAATGGTGTGCCCGATTTCCGGGTGTTTCTTGATCGCGGTGAACTCGTCGTCGGTGAGCTTGCCGGTTTTGCAGAGGACGAGTTCCGGGACGCCGATCTTGCCGACATCGTGGACCAGGCCAGAGACGCGGACCCGCTCGGCCTCTTCCGGTGAGAGCCCGCAGGCGAGGGCGAGCTGCCAGGAGAGGTGGGCCACGCGCTGGGAGTGGCCGCAGGTGTAGCGATCTTTAGCGTCGATGGCGGCGGTGAGGGATTCGAGCACGCCCATGGAGAGGGCCTTCTGCTCGGCGTAGAGGCCTGCGTTATCCAAGAAGGCGCCGACATATCCGGCGGCGGCTTCGAGGAGCTGAATGTCGTAGCTGGACACCTGGGGATCATCGCCGAACTTGTCGCCCGCGAGCATGAGCCCGACGGGCACGCCGGCGCGCAGGACCGGATGGGCAAGAATCTGGCCGCAGCCGGGGATGGGCGCACCACCGAGCTCGGTGAGGATGATGGCGCGGGCATCTGGCTTGAGCGTGGGGAGCAAGTCGCGCATGGCGCGCTCGAGGGAGCCAGCGAGCGCGGTCTGGCCGCTGAGGACGGTGCGGCCGGAGAGCTCGCCGGACTTTTCCCCATCGGCGAACCACCCGGCAACCCAGCCGAAGGAGAGCGTGGCGCGAAGGCGCGAGGCCAGGGTGTCCACAAACTCTGCGGGGCGGGTGAGATCCGACATGGAGCGACCGAGCGAGTAGAGCAGGTCGATGGTCTCGAAGGAGTCGGAGAGTTGGCGCGTGAACCCTGCGGCGGTGTGGTCGCACTCCTGCACGTGGAGCAGGTCTGCGGCCATCCACAGGATTGAATCGCGCAGGGAGAGGGCGGACTGTTTGGAATATCGCGCGCGGGGCAGCAACATGCGCCGGATCGCGCCCGCATCCAGCGCGGCGGCGACGCACGCGGAATCGAAGAACTCGCCGCGCAGCCCATCCTGCGAGAGGGCGATGGCCATCAGCAGGCCGGTGCGGGTTCGCCTTCGCTGCTCGGGGAGGGGAATGGCCCATGCTCCGGGGAAGAGTTCGGTGATCGCGGGCGCATCCTCGGATGCCCATTTCGCCGCGAGCTGCTGGATGCGTGAAGAGAAGACGGCCGAGCTCCAGAGCAGCGCGACCGGGGAGGATTCCGCGGGCTCGGAGATAATCAGCCCGGCGTTGTCGCAGCGCCAGGTGGGGAGGCCCATTGCGGCGCAGCGCAGGCGCAGGGCGTGAGTGGCCTGGCCGCTGTTGTCACGAATGCTGGATGGAGGTGCCGCTGGGATCATGTGGTGTCTTTATGCCGCCGCTCTCCGCGGCGCGGCGCAGGCGGCGACGCCCGCGGGGATGAGTGTTTCCTGCACAAACGCGAGAAGCTCGCGGACGCCGAAGGGCTTGGACATGACTCGCCGGATGTTGGTCCGAGCCATCATTTCATCGGTGAGCACGTGGCCACGCGCGGTGAGGAGCAGCGCGGGGATGTGTGCGGTGCGGCCGTCTGCCCGCATGGCGGTGCAGAGTTCCAGGCCGTTCATATAGGGCATTTGCAGATCGGTGACGATCGCGGTGGGCATGTGCTTGCGGATCAGCTCGAGGGCTTCCTCGCCGTCCTGGGCTTCGAAGACGGTGAAGCCGGCGGAGCGCAGTCGCTCGCCGACGACCATGCGAATCGGTGCTTCATCGTCGGCGATGACGAGCGTGATGTTGCTGAATCCTGCGTTCACAAGACCTCCAATGGCGCGGCATCAATCATGGGCCCACGCACGTGTTGGATCGGCAGGAGATGGAGACGTCGTCACCGAGGCCGGCTCTTTCCCCCGTTGCGGTGGCGATGCAGACGCTACAACCCGATCGGATTTTCGCCGATCGTCGCGCAGAGTCCGATATCAATGTCCCCGGCGGGCTGGCGACTATCCGACCTCGCGGGTCTGGAAGAGCACAACCGCAAGCGAGAGGAAGACACCCACCTGCGCCAGTGCGTAGAGCAGCACCAGGAAGACGTGGCTCATGGGAATCGGCGCGGCCTGGCTCACTGCGTCAAGGAGCCAGAAGAGTTGCACGTTGGGCACCAGAGACCAGATGCCCCACGCGGCGTAGTTGTATTTGGTGGGCTTGGAGAACAGATAGTCGCCGGCTTGCGGCGGACGCGAGGCGAGATCGCCCGCGGGGCCGGTGCGGATGATGGTGAGGGCGCGGGCCTTCTGGGAAACGACCGCGATTGCGGGCGGACGGGTGCGATCGACAACCGTTGCGGGGTTGTTGACATCTCCTGCGAAGGGAACGAAGGGCTTGACGGCGAGGTTGTAGCCGCTGGGGAACTCGCCGTAGTAGACGGGCGTTCCGGCGGGCATCCGCACGCGCGGCTCGAGCGAGAGGACGAAATCGAAAGTGTCTTCGGGCTGCGCGAACGCCTTCATGCCGTCCTGCTTGGGCGTCGCTTTGTCGATCTGGGCGATGAAGGTGTTGTCGATGGCGCGGGAGCCAATGAGGTGGTTGCTCATCAGCCCGAGGACGAAGACACCGGCGCAGACGACGAGTGTCATGACCTGGCCGAGCCGCGCGGAACAGGCGGTGGCGATGGAGGCGAGCACCAGCACGGCGAAGAGCAGGCAGAAACTGGCTTTGGTGATCTCGGGCTTGAAGTCGTGGAAGAGGGGCTGGAGCTTCCAGTCTTTTGCAACCAGCAGCACGCCGATCCAGGCGAGCAGCATCAGCGGACAGAGCAGCAGGGTGCAGGTCTGCGTGAACGACCAGTTGTAGAAGTAGTTGCACCAGGTGCCGAGCGCGAGCGCGATGAAAACGGCACCGAAGGTGAAGGCGAGCACGGGGCCGTCTAGGTCATCAGCGGTGGTGGCCATGACCTTGTGGCGCACGCCCATCTGCACGAACATGAGCATGGTGATGGTGGCGATCAGAATCGCACCGGCGACGCCGATGTATTTGCCGATGACCACCGTCGGGCGGCCGACGGGCTTGCTGACCACGGTGAGGACGGTTTTGCGGTCGATCTCTTTGGAGATGACCGCCGTGGCAAGGAACGCGGCCATGAGCGTGGCGCAGACGAAGACGGTGGCGAGGGAGATATCGAGCGCGACCTTGTCATCCGCGGAGACCTCGGCGGAGCTGGAATAGTCCATGCTGAAGGCGGCGGTCCAGACGGTAAAGAGGATGGCCAGGCCGCAGATGGCGGTCAGGATGAAGTAAATGGGCTGACGGACGCTCTCCAGGAACGTGTTCCGCGCGATGGTAATGGTTTGCGAGAGCATCGTGGGTAGAGGCCCAAATCCTTGTGAAACATGCACTTACAGATGCCGCGGCACGCTGATGACTCGGCGTGAGCACACTCCGAACCCGCCGGGCACCGGGACAAGAAAAGTCCCGGGGGGGCACGAACATAGCGAGAAGCGGGTCGTACATCAACGTATCGGGTCGGTCCCGGGTTCGGCGGTCGGGCGCAAAATCGTCTGGCCGCTGGTTCGGCGGAGGCCGGAGCCATGGCGTTCTGTCGTGGCGCAAAGATTGCGCATCGAGATTTTGGGCTCGGAAGCACCGGGTTGCTCATGAGAGATAGGAACTTCCGCCACGGCGAGTTCGCGTAGCGGGGGACAACTCGAACCAACCCAGTGGTTTCAGGGGGTCGGTTTGGTGGTATGGAAGTTCCGAGTGGCCGTCAGAGGCCACTGGCCGAGACTTGGGGCCGTGATCGTGTACCCTCTGGACCCGTTTCCGGGCAGTCTTCGACGGAACGGTGGTATGTGGCAGGACAGATTGGTGGGGGCACAGTTTGACAGGAATGAACGCGGCATGAAGCACGACTATCAGTCCTACAAGCGGGCGACCACGGTGAGTCTGCTGGGCCTGGGCTTGCAAATGGCGATGGGCCTGACGCTGCTCATATATAGCTTTGTGGCCAAGCCGCAAGGGGATTTGCTGTGCCGGACGGGCGCGGCGTTCATCCTGCTGGGGGGCATCGTCTGGCTGCTGCTGGCGATCGTGTTTGATCAGCACCGTCGGGAGCGGATCGAGCAGATGGAGCTGGAGGCGATCGGCGGCAGCGGGCGGGAGACGTCGGCGTTCAGCGAGGGGACGGATGATCTGCGCGTGGCCCACAAGCGGCTGGTGTGGATGCACAAGTATCTGGTGCCGACGTTCAGTCTGGTGTATGCGCTCGCGCTGGGCGGGCTGGGGGCGTTCACGTTCTTCGTCGGGCGGCTGTTTCTGAAGGTGGAAGCGTTTCGGTCGACGGAGTCGTTTGGCTCGGTGATCGCGCTGACGCTGACGATTGCGTTCATCGGCTTTGTGTTCGCGCGGTACGTGGCAGGAATGGCCAAGCAACCGGTGTGGGCGTATCTGCGGGCGGGCGCGGGGGTGGCGGTGGGAGCGGCGATCTTCGCGCTGTCGGTGGCGATCGCGCAACTGGTAGACAAGTTCGGACCCAGCGAGCCGGTGCAGTATCTGCATGTAGTGTGGCCGGCGATCATGGTGGTGCTGGCGGTGGAAGTGGTGCTGAGCTTCCTGATGGGAATGTACAGCCCGCGGAAGCCGGGCGAGTTTCCCAGGCCTGCGCTGGATTCCAAGATTCTGAGCTTCGCGGCGGCCCCGGACCGGATCGCGGCAAGCATTGGTGAGGCGTTGAACTACCAGTTCGGCTTTGATGTGACGGGGAACTGGTTTTATCAGCTCATCACGCGCTCGGCGATCGGGCTGGTGCTGGTCGGGGCGGTGGTGGTGTGGCTGCTGACGTGCATCGCGATCGTGCAGCCCAACGAGCAAGGGCTGCGGGTGCGGAACGGGCACAAGATCGGCGGGAAGCTGGGGCCGGGCGCGTATGCGAAGTGGCCGTGGCCGTTTGAGCGAGTCGAGACGTATCAATCCACGGCGGCGCGGCGCATCAATCTGGGCGGCGACGAGCCGAAGATGACGGGGAACAAGGGCATCTTCTGGACCAACGACCACGGCGTGCCGGAGACGTATTTCGCGGTGCGCCCGGCGGATGATGATCTGAAGGTGAAGGTGCAGGATGAGGGCGTACACGGGAGCGGATTCGCGATGGCTTCCATCGAGATTCCGGTGTACTACACCATCACGGATTACGAGAAGTTTGACGCGCTGGCGACGCCGGTGATGATGGAAGAGAGCAAGACCGACCAGCGCGAGGAACTGCTGCGCTCGCTCGGGCGGCGTGAGGCGTTCACGCTGCTGGCGACCAAGACCATCGACGAGGTGCTGGGGAACGGGCGCGAGGAGATCTCCCGCGTGCTGCGGCAGCGCATCGAGAAGGTGTTCAAGGAGAAGGATGCGGGGGTGCAGATCCTGTTTGTGGGGATTGAGGGCGTGCATCCGCCGCGCGAGGCGGCGGCGGCGTTTGAAGACATCGTCCGGGCGCACCAGCGCCGGGCCGGCAACAAAGAGAGCGCGCAGAAGGATGCGAACGCATCGCTCATTCAGGTTGCGGGAAGCGTGACCATTGCCGATCAGATCGTGAAGGCGATCGATGAGTTGCAGCGCAGCACCGATGGGAAAACCGACGGGGCATCCAGCCCGGAGGCGAAGCAGAAGCAGCGGCAGATCGAGGAGCTGCTGGTGAGCGCGGGGGGATCGGCCGCGGAGGCGATCACCAAGGCGCGGGCGGAGCGCTGGGCCAAGCACATGGGGGCGCGGTCGCAGGCGGAGGCGTATGTGGGGCAGATCGCGGGCTTCAAGGCCGCGCCTGAGGTGTACATCGCGCGGACGTACTTTGACACGCTGGCGGATGCGCTGAAGGACGCTCGCATCTATATCGTGACCGAAGGCCCGCACATCAACATCCAGACGAACCTGGAGGATGTGAACACAGGCGGCAACATGATGCTGAAGGCGAAGCCGAAGGAAGAGTGATGGGTAGGGGGAAGTGACGAAGTGACGGAGTTGGGAACGAGCAAGTTCAATAGCCGGGCACAGGCCCATTGACCGTGAGGAGTTTTCAGAGTGCTACGAATCCTGATCATCGCCCTGGTTGTTGCCGCGGTTGCCGCGTATATGGGCACGTATGTCGTTCGATTCAATGAGTCGGCGGTGGTGACGACGTTCGGGAGCGCGGACAAGTCCAGCGTGGTGACGACGCCGGGAGCGCGGCTGCGCTGGCCGTATCCGTTCCAGAAGGTGACGACGTACGACAACCGGATGCGGATCATCCAGTCGGACCAGGAGACGCAGCAGACCTCCGACAAGAGCCAGCTGAACGTGTCCAGCTTTCTGACGTGGCGCGTGAAGGACCCGCTGGTGTTCTTTCAGCGCTTCGGCGGTTCGGGGGATTCCTCGGCCCGCGAGCACTATCGCGAGGCGGAGAAGATCCTGAAGGTGAAGCTTCGCGCGGCGTCCAGCGCGGTCTCGCAGTTCAACATCTCGGAGCTGGTGAGCTCGACGGAGCAGGGGACGAAGCTGCCGCAACTGGAGCAGGCGATGCTGACCGCGCTCAAGGGCGCGACGGATACGGACGCGGCGCTGGGGGCGTATGGCATCGAGCCGGTGGAGGTGGGGATCATGGGGATGGGCCTGCCGCAGGACACGACCAAGGCGGTGTTCGAGCACATGAAGGCGGCACGCGATGCCATCGCCAACGCGGTGGTGCAGCAGGGGCAGAGCGAGGCGGGGCAGATTCGCTCGACGGCTGAGAACAACGCGCAGCGGATTCAGCACTTCGCGGACCAGCTCGCGGCGACGATTCGCTCGCAGGGCGATGTGGAGGCGAAGCAGTTCCTGAGCCAGATGAAGGAAGACCCGCAACTGGCGGTGTTCATCCAGAACATGGACTTTTATCGCAAGTCGTGGGGTCGGAACACCACGCTGGTCCTCTCCACGGGGATGCCGGGGCTGGATTTGCTCAACCTTGATTCGGTGAAGAAGTTCTCGGGTGGTCGCCCGCCGATGTTGAACGTGCCGGGGATCATGCAGCAGACTGCACCGGCGGCGGGCGCGGCGCTTCCGCAAGATGGCCGCATCGCGAAGGAGGCCAAATGAGCCAGGTCCAGATTCCAGGGCTTGACGCGGGCGGCTCCGGGCCGGGGAGGCGGGGGCGACGCGCGGCGTCGGTGACGCTGCGCGAGGGCGAGCAGCGGGCGCAATCGGTGGGCGACCTGATGGACCCGGCGAACAAGTCGCTGGCGGATGCGCTGAAAATTGCGTACCGGCTGTTGCAGGTGTTGATCCTGGTGCTGGTGGTCGTGTTCATCTTTTCCAGCACGCGCGAGGTGCAGACCTCGGAGATCGGTGTGCGGACGACCTTTGGCAAGATTGACCGGGATGATCTGGAGCCCGGGCTGCATCTCTCGTGGCCCGATCCGTTCGGCAAGATCATCAAGATCACCCGCACGGAGCAGCGAGCGGACCTGACGCGCGAGTTCTTCCCGGGCTTGTCAGAGGCGGAAGAGAAGTTCATGACCGAGAAGGGCGTGCAGGCGCTGGCCGATGGCGGGCGCGACTCGCTGGACCCGGACGCCGACGGTGCGCTGCTGACGGGCGACGGGTCGCTGGTACACACACGCTGGCAGATCACGTATCAACGGACGAAGAACTCCAAGTCGTTGCGGGCGTTTTCATCCGACGCGGACTCGGACAGCACGGACTACACGGAGAAGCGGGTGGTGAACGCGGTGTCGCGGCGCGCCATCGTGCAGGCGGCGGCGACGATGAGCATCGACGAGGTGCTGTCGAGCCTGAAAGACCCGACTCGGACTGGAAGATTTGAGCCGCTGAACATCGCGGCCAAGAAGATCGCGCAGGAGCAGCTCACGCGGATGGACGCGGGCATCACGCTGCAGAACTTCGACATGAAGACGCCGATGGCGCCCAGACAGGTGATGAAGACGTTCGGCCTGGTGCAGACCTCGCAGTCCATCGCCAAGCAGCAGCGGGAGCAGGCGGAGGGCGACGCGAAGAACACGCTGCTGAAGGTGGCCGGGGCGGGCGCGCCGATCATTCTGGACTTGATCGACCAGTACGAGCGCGATCTGGCGACGGCGGATGCCCCGAAGGCGGCGGCGACGCTGGAGAAGATCCACAACTACATGCGGCGCAAGCCAATCGAGATCGACGGCAAGCCGGTGGCGGCGGTGGTTTCCGGACAGGTCACCACCATCGTGGCGCAGGCGGAGCAGTATCGCACCGGCACGGTGACGCGGGCCAGCGGCGACGCGGCCTCGTTTGCGGCCAAGCTCTCGGCGTTTCGGGCGAACCCGCAGGTGTTTCTCACCGGCGAGTGGACCGATGCGCTGGGCTCGGTGCTCAGCCGCGACACGGTGCAGACGATGATGCTGCCACCGGGGCTGGAGCGGCTGATGGTGCAGATCAATCGGGATCCGTGGCTGGCGCAGGAGATGAAGCAGAAGATCGACGCGGCCAAGGTGGAAGAGAACCTGAGGAACATCAACAAGCGTCGGCAGCAGGAAATCTTCAACAAGACGCTGAACGGCACGGGCAACGAAGGGCTTTGAGCGGCACGATGGGAGCGGGATCGCAGGAACCGGGTGACACTCTCCCCTACACGGGAACTCGCAGCGCATGGAACAACTTTCTACACCGCGTCAGAAATCGGGCCGCGCACCGGCGAGCACGGAGCGCATCGTTGCCGTGGAGCACCTCTCGAAGGTGTTCCGGGACTTCTGGATGCGGGCCCGGGTGAAGGCCGTGGACGATGTCTCGTTTGACGTCTTTCGCGGCGAGATCTTCGGGCTGCTGGGGCCCAACGGATCGGGCAAGAGCACGACGATCAAGATCATGCTGGGGCTGCTGCACAAGAGCTTCGGGCGATGCACGGTGTTTGGAAAGCTGCCGACGGATGTGGCGGCGAAGAAACGGATCGGGTATCTGCCGGAGGAGTCGTACCTCTATCAGTTCCTGAACGCGCGGGAGACGCTGGAGTATTACGCGAAACTCTTCGAGCTGGACCGGGGCGTGCGCGAGCGGCGCATCGATGAGCTGCTGGAGATGGTCGGGTTGACGGCGGTGCAGTTCCGCCCGGTGCGGGAATACTCCAAGGGCATGCAGCGGCGCATCGGCATCGCGCAGGCGCTGATCAACGATCCGGAGCTGTTGATACTCGACGAGCCGACGACGGGCTTGGACCCGATCGGCACGCGACAGATCAAGGACCTGATCCTGGAACTGGGGCGGCGCGGCAAAACGGTGATTCTCTCCTCGCACCTGCTGGGTGATGTTGAGGACTGCGTGGACCGGATGGTGATTCTCTACGGCGGCAAGATCCAGGCGGAGGGCACCTGCGATGAGCTGCTGGAAGCGCACGATCGCACGACCATCGAGACCGATGCGCTGGACGATGAGACGATCAGCGCGATCGACGAGCTGATTCGCAAGCGCTCCGGCGGGGCGCGGCACATTGAGAAGGTCTCCAAGCCGCGGCAGAAGCTGGAGGATCTGTTCGTCAGCATCGTCGAGAAGGCCCGCGCGGAGAAGCTCGAGACCGCCGGCGCGCAGCACGGCGGGCAGACGGCGGCATTCCTGCGGGCCGAATTGGCCACGGGCGATGCACTGATCTCCAACCTGCTCAAGCAGGATGAGCCGGTGCTGACAGGCGGGAAGAAGCCCGCGGCGGCACCTGCGAAGCCCACGGGACCGGATACCAGCGTGATCGGCGATTTGCTCTCGGGCGCGAATGAGCCGGCGCGGCCGGTGGCACCCGCGGCACCAGTCAAGCCGGCCGCACCGAAGGCGAGTGTTGATGAGAGCGTGATCGGATCGCTGCTGGGGAACAAGAGCGACGGCGGGAAGAAGAACCCATGAGTGTGCGTGACCAACTCGGCCGGCTGAACCGGCTCCAGCACTCGTTCGTGTTCAAGGTGGTGGCGTCGTGCGTGATCGGGCTGCTGGCGATCGGCACGGGGGTGTCGTACGTCGTGTATCGCACGGCGGTGCCATATGTGGAGATTCCCGAATCGGATCGCCCGCAGGAACCGGCCAAGGACGCGACACTGACTCCGGCGCAGGTCGAAGAACTGAAGCTGGCGAAGGCGCGATACGAGGCGACGGAGGCCACGGCGCGTGCGTACAACGACATTCTGGCCCGCAAGGCGGACCCGACAGTGGTGTGGGTGGGGCTGGGGATCGTGGCTGGGCTGGCGCTGGGCGTGGTGTGGCTGGGGATCGGGCTGACGGTGCTGGGCGTAGTGGTGGTGTTTGCGGGGATCGTCGGGCCGCTCTGGCTGCTGGGGCGAAGCTGGGATGCGCATCAGAAGGTGTTGCAGGATTCGGCGCGATTTCTCACCGGGCTGGGGGTTCTGGCGCTCTCGTTCTTCATCCTGATGGAACTGCTGAAGATGCTGCTGGGCGGGGCGCATCCGGTGATCGCGATTGCGCGAAACGTGGTGAGCGAAGCGGTGCGGATGAAGGTATCGATTGTGTTCATGGTGATGCTGCTGCTGGGGCTGGCATCGCTGCCGGGGCTGCTGGATGACTCGACGCCGCTGCGGTATCGCGTGCAGTCGTTCCTGCAATACGGCACCGGCGGGACGTTCTGGATCATCGCGATACTGGTGCTGTTTCTGGCGGTGGGCTCGGTGGCGTTTGAGCAGCGGGACAGGATTATCTGGCAGACCATGACCAAACCGGTTGCGCCGTGGCAGTATCTGCTGGGCAAGTGGCTGGGCGTGGTGGGGATTGCGGCGGTGCTGCTGACGGTGACGGCCTCGGGCGTGTTTCTGTTCACCGGCTATCTGCGCAACCAGGTTGCGGGCGGCGAGGATGCGCCATACGTGGCACGCGGAACGCCCGTCACCGAGGATCGGCTGGTGCTGGAGACGCAGGTGCTGGCGGCCCGCATCGCCACCAAGCCGGTGCTGCCGACGCTGACGCAAGCCGACGAGGATAAAGAAGTTGACAAGCTCGTGGCGAAGGCGAAGCAGGGGGACACGTTCTTCGCGGACACGCCGGATGCACGGGACAAGCTCCGACTAACCATCCGCGAGGATGTGCGGGCGTCGTACATGACCCTCGGCCCCGGCGAGCAGCGGGAGTTTCGCTTCACGGGGCTGGAGGAGGTGAAGGCGAAGAGCCGACCGATGACGCTGCGCTACAAGGTGAGCGTCGGCGCGGATGATCCGCGGCAGACCACGCGGGTGACGTTCTGGCTGGCGAACATGCAGCCGCGCGTGCAGGAGGTGCCGCTGGGGCAGGCGCTGACGATCCCGATCTCACCGGCGTCGGTGGAGGTGATCCACCCGGAGCCGGACCCGGCGACGGGGAAGATCCGCGAGGGAGAAGTGGATGAAACGGTGCTGAGCATCTTCATCACCAACGGGGACCAGTATCAGCAGGCGAACAACCCGGGCAACGACAACTGGAAGAACAAGGAGTCGATGAGCATTCCACCCGACGGGCTGGAGCTTTCGTTTCCGGTGGGCGGATACGAGAGTAACTTTGTGCGGGTGATGCTCGTGCTCTGGCTGAAGCTGGCGTTTCTGGCGATGGTGGGCGTGTGGGCGGCGACGTATCTGTCGTTCGCGGTGGCGTCGCTGATCGCCTTCGGGACGTTTCTGATTGCCGAGAGCGCGGGCTTTCTTTCCACATCACTTGAGTATTTCGATACCACGAACTCCAAGGGGGAGACGACGATCTGGAAGGCGATTGTGCGCTTCATCTCCGAACCGATCGCGTGGACCTTCAAGCACTATGCGGACCTGAAGCCGACGGCGAACCTGGTGGACGGGCGAATGGTGGACTGGACGACGGTCGCGATCGCGGCGGTGGTGCTGGGGGCGTTCACAGGAGTGCTGTACGCGATCGCGGTACACATCTTCCGGAAGCGCGAACTGGCGACGTATTCGGGACAGTAGAGATTGGGTGGGGAGGTCCTGCGACCTGGGTCGGAGCACAGGACGTAGCGGACATCGGACCGGGGATTCCCAGCAACAGGACGCCTTCCATGACACGCGAGACACGCATCCAGAGTATCGGAATCGCCGTCATGCTGGGCTTTGTCGTGTGCTCGGGCGTGCTGGCGACACAGATCGCGGGCTCGACGGGCAAGAACAAACTCGTCTTTAACGACAAGGCGGAGGCGGGCGATCCGCCGCAGGTCGCGCTGGGCATCGCCATGGGCGCGTTCCGCGGGCTGTTCGTGAACTACCTGTGGATTCGCGCCAACGACCTCAAGCAGGACGGCAAGTTCTACGAGGCGGTGGACCTGGCGAAGACGATCACGAAGCTGCAACCGCGGTTTCCGAAGGTCTGGCAGTTTCACGCGTGGAACCTGGCGTACAACATCTCGGTGAGCACAAACACGCCGCAGGAGCGGTGGAACTGGGTGCAGTCGGGGGTGCGGCTGCTGCGGAACGAGGGGATTCCGAACAACCCGAACGATCTTGGAATACATCGCGAGCTGGCGTGGATCCACCTGCACAAAATTCAGGGGTACATGGACGACGCGCACAAGTTTTACAAGAAGCAGTTTGCGCTGGAATGGTCCTATGTGGTGGGTGCCCCGCCGCAGATGAAGCTGGAAGATTCGGGAACGGGGATTTCCAAGAAGCTGTTCGTGGATCGGTGGATCGGGCCGATCGCGGATGCGCCGGATACCGAGGAGGATCTGGTCAAGAGCGTTCCGGAGGCGGCGGAGCTTATCAAGGCGATCCGCAAGGACACGGGGCTGGAACTGGGGCTGGAGTTTCTCAAGCGGTTCGAGATTGTGGACGCGACGATGCGCGGGGCGCAGGGGTCCGGGGTGGTGCCGCCGCGGCTGCGAGAGGATCCGCTAGCGCTGCTCATCGCGGGGACGCGCTTCAAGCCGGAGACCGGGAAGGCGGTCATCAACTTTGCGCGGAAGCGTGTGCTGGTGAACGACTACCACATGGATCCGGGCGCGATGGTGATCTATATGCAGCAGTACGGCCCGCTGGACTGGCGGCACCCTGCGGCGCACTCGTTCTACTGGTCGCACCGGGGTGTTGAGGAAACGCTGCGCCGCGTGAACGAGGACAATCTCTCGAACTTTGATGTGCTGAACACGGACCGGCTCTCGATTCAGTCGTTGCAGGAGCTCTTCCGTACCGGCGAGCTGACCTTTGACGTGCTGAATCCGGACTTTTATCTCGCGCTGCCCAATACGGAGTTCATCGACTCGTACCACGACGCGCTGGCGGCGATGATCAAGCGATCCAAGTATGAGAAGGACCATACCAAGCCGTATCGCTTCTTCATCTCCGGATACACCAACTTCATGGTGGACGCGATCCGCTTCCTGTACCGGCGCGGCGACCTGGACGCGGCGAACAAGTACTACGACGAGCTGCGCGTCAACCCGGAACTGAACATCAACGACCCGATGCTCTTCGAGCGGCTCAAGAAATCGCTGCCCGACTTTGTCATGGGCGAGATCATGGACGACAACCGCGAGGACTCGCCGTATGTGGCGATGCAGGAGATCACCGGATCGCTGTACGCGGCGTACATCGGCGGGCTCCTGCGCGGCGACCAGACGCGGTTTCTCAATGAGTTCAACTACGCACGGCTCTTCCACGAGAACTATCAGAAGTCACGCGCCTTCGGCACCTGGATCAGCGGCAAGAAAGAGGGACGCATGGGGTTCCCGCCGTTTGAGAACTGGTCCGCGGAGACCTTTGCCCAGGTGATCCAGATGGCCGGCCTGCCGGCCGGACCGACGATGTACCGGCGCGCCTCACCGGACTTGCGCGAGAACACGTACGCTTTTCTGGAGCGGATGCCGATCGCCCGGAGCATGAAAGAGGCGGAGAAGAACGGTGTGCCGGCGTTTGATGTGTGGTTCCCACCGCCGGAGAATCTGGCGGCGGTTCGGCTGCGGATGTTCCCCAGCGAATCGGACCCGAATCGTGGACGGACGGAACTGAAGTAGCTCAGTCGCAGATGGTGTCGCGGGCGAGGCGATATTTCTCGAGCGTTCCGGCGATGACGCGCTCGGGCAGCTGCGGGCCGGGATCCTGTTTGTTCCAGTTGCCATCGCGGACAAGCTCTTCGAGATACTCGCGAAGGAACTGCTTGTCGTAACTCTTCTGGGCTTGGCCGGGCTGGTAGCTGGAAGCGGGCCAGAAGCGGGAGGAGTCCGGAGTGAGGGCCTCGTCGATGAGTATCGGGGGTGTCCAGACGCGTGCACCTTTGTCCACCTCGCCGACGGGAATGCCGAACTCAAACTTGGTGTCGGCGATGATGATGCCGCGGGAGAGGGCATGGGCCGCGGCGGCGTTGTAAATGGCCAACGAAGTGTCGCGGAGCACGCCGGCGGTTTCCAGGCCGATCTCGTCGGCGGCCTTCTCGAAGCTGATGTTCTCATCGTGACCGACGGCGGCCTTGGTGGCGGGGGTGAAGATCGGCTCGGGGAGGCGGCTGCACTCGACGAGTCCGGCGGGGAGTGGAATGCCGCAGACCTCTTGGGTGTTCTGGTACTCTTTCCATCCCGAGCCAGCCAGGTAGCCGCGAACCACACACTCAATCGGCACGACACTCGACTTGCGGACGACCATGCTCCGCCCCCGCAGCGGCTCGGGATCGACCCCGCGCGGAAGCGGCACCTCGGTCGGGTCCATGCTCAG
>JBKJOD010000036.1:0-19757 GCA_046593245.1 Phycisphaerales bacterium | reverse complement strand
ACCCCAAGCCCGACATGGTCATCGTCTGCCCGACGAATCGCCGCCCATACGGCTTTGACTGGGAGGACTGGGGACGCGTGGACGCGATCGAGGCGATGGACAATGCGAAGATCTGGTTCAACACCGATCCACGCAGGCAGTATCTCACCGGCCACTCCATGGGCGGCCATGGCACGTGGCAGCTCGGCGTGCTGCTGAGCGATCGTTTCGCGGCCATCGGCCCGAGCGCGGGCTGGCTGAGCTTTGACACCTACGCCGACCGGCGTGGCGAGCCGACCGAGACCACCGAGACGCAGCTGCGCTCCATGTTCCGTCGCGCTGGCTCTTCCAGCGACACGCTCGCGCTGATGCCCAACCTGAAGGGCAAGGGCATCTACATCCTGCACGGCGACGCGGATGACAATGTGCCCGTGCGCGAGGCCCGGCGCGCCAGCGAGGAACTCACCAAGCTTGATATCGCGTTCGACTATCACGAGGAACCGGGCGTCAGCCACTGGTGGGATAACGAGGGCCCGGGCACGGCCTGCGTGGACTGGGTTCCCATGTTCGAGATGTTCCGCACCCGCACCCTCCCAGCACCGGATGAGCAGACGCAGTGGCACGCATGCACACTGCTGCCGGGTGTTGCGCTCCCACCGGGAGATGGTGTCCGCATCGATCGCGCCGAGCACGCCGGGCAGATGGCGACGGTTGATGTGAAGGTGGATCGGGCCGCGGGAAAGATCACCATCACCACCAGCAACGCCGCGGCGATCACCCTTGGCGATCACGTCTGCGGCGACTTCGCCGCTTGCGCCTTCGAGATCGACGGAAAGCCCGCGAAAGCCGGCAAACGCGGTACACGTGTCTCCATTATGAAGCTCGCCGATGGCCGCTGGGTGGATGCGAGCGAAGGGCCGAATGGCTCCGCGTCGTCTATCAGCGATGCCGCGAACGCGGTCGGGCCGTTTAAGAACGCGTTCACGAACCACTTTGTTCAGGTGTATTCCAGCGCGGGCACGACAGAAGAAAACGCGTGGTCGCTGGCTCGCGCACGGTTTGATGCCGAGCAGTGGTGGTATCGCGGCAACGGGCGCGCGGTGCTGATCTCCGATTCGCAGTTTCTCAAGAAGCTCGACGCGGGCGAGGTTGCGGGGAATGTGATTCTCTACGGCAACAGCACCACCAACACCGCCGCCGCGCGGCTGACGACCAGCGGAGTAACGGGTGTCTCGCGTGACAATGCGACCCTTGGCGGCCGCGCTCTGCATGGCGATGACATCGGCGTTCTCTGTATCGGCACCTTCCCCACCAGCACCACCGGCGGTGAGCGCACCACGCACCTGTACGCCCTCATCGGCGGCACCGGTATCGCGGGAATGCGAGCCACTGATCGAATGCCCTATCTCCTCTCTGGCGTGGGTATCCCGGATGTCTGCATCTTCCGTTCCGATATTTGGAGCAAGGGCACACAGGGCATCGAGTGCGCCGGCTTCTTCGGGGCGAATCTCGGCATGGAGGGGTCGGAGATTGTCTGGCGCGAGCCAGCCACGACCGGAAGCAAATAGTCGCACGGTCCGGAAGCAAGCCGCATCCCGCTCTGAGAGCGTCGCAGAACCACCCAAGTTCACATCAAGCCGCATACTTCCAAAAACCGACCCTCGGAATACCTCGGATTCCATGCAATGCCGCCGCTTTCGGGTGACATTGTGTAGTGTGGAACGTCGATGGCCGCGTGTGTGCGGCGGAATCAAGATCGGCGTTGCAGGTGTGTGGTCACAATGTCGGGAGGTCGGATCATGAAGCGTCTGTTCACATGTCTCGTAGCGGTGGTTCTTTTCGCGGCGATGGTGACTCCCGCGCACGCGGCGTTCCACCTGTATCGCATCGCGGAGTTCTTCTCCAGCGCGGACGGCTCGGTACAGTTCATACGTTTGCACGAGGGGTTCGGTGCCAACGGCCAGAACGTTGTCGGCGGGCAGACTCTCACATGCAGCGATGGCGTGACCACGCACACGTTCACTTTCCCAACAAACTTGCCCTCCTCGGCGACCGCGAACACCGACATTCTCATCGCCACCAGCAACTTCGCATCGCTGCCCGGCGGAGTGACGCCCAACTATTTCATCCCGGCGGGATTTCTGTTTATCGGCGGCGGCACGTTGAACTTTGGCGGCGGTATTCATGTCGTGAACTACGGTGCGATGTCCACCAACGGCCAGACCTCCAGCACCGCCGCGGGTGGCACCCAGGTCAATACGCCGCGCAACTTCGCGGGGGCGAGCGGCTCCGTCAACGTTCCGCCCGGCACCTGCTGCGTCGGCACGGTCTGCTCGATCACCATCCAGGTATCCTGCAGCGGCCAGTTTGCAGCTGGCGGTGTCTGCTCACCGAATCCGTGCGCACCGGCTTCGGGCATTTGCTGCGCCGGTGTGACCTGCCGCCTTGACACACCCGCCAACTGCACCGGCGCGAACACGTTGTTTGTTGCTACCACCGCGTGCAACAGCGGCGGTAATACCGCCAGTCCCTGCTGCCGCCCGGACTTCAATCACATCAACGGCATCACCGTGCAGGACATCTTCGATTATCTCGCGGCGTGGTTCGCGGGTTCGCTCCGAGCGGATTTTGTCGGCAACGGCGCGGGTACGCCAAATGTGCAATCCATCTTCAACTTCCTAGGTGCGTGGTTCTCCGGCTGCTGATATCGCTCCCTCTGCTTTCAGACCCTCACTGGTTCCGATAAGCCCATCCACACCGCCCCGCCGAGGATCCCAACCGACCTTGACGGGGCGTTTTGTCGCGCGACTCATGCTCAACGTGCGCAAACCCGAACATTTCGCTCCCGCCGCGTGCGTGGCGGCGAACCTGCACTGCAAACGGGGCGAATAGTTCCGGCTCTCCGGAACGTGCCGTCTGTGCGTCTTCCGGACGGGTGCGCGTGCTTCGGGCTCTTCGATCTGTTTGGAAGTTGCCAAAGCGCGGCCATGATCGAGGGGTCCGGCGTGGTGCCGGACTCAGGAAAGGGATTCCGGATGCGTGGGAAGCGGCGCGCTTGTTTGGGTGCTTCGGCTGTTGCGGCCGCGCTGTGGCTCTGCGCGGGCAACGCGAGCGCGCAGACCGCCCCACCGTCAGATTCTGCCACCACACCCGAATCCCATCTCATGGACGCCGTGGACCGTGCGGCAGCTCGCGCCAAGCAGCCCGAGCGCGCCCGCCTGCACATTCTCGCTCGCCTGCAACTCGCAAGCGCCTGCTACCCGCACGATCTCACGCCCCAGCAACTCGACGACTTGATCGCGCGGACCCAGCTCTTCCCCCCCACTGCCGCGTTCGCCGGTCCGTTTGCGCCCAGATTCTTCGCCGACTCCACATGCTGGCTCGGTCCAGCCTCACTCGGCCAGGCCGGCACCTCGCGCCCCGCGCAGCTTACATATTCGTTTCCCGATGACGGCGTGCACTGGGGCCTGACGTGTGCCGGTTTCTTGCAGGGCAACAACGACCTGGGCGCCAAGCTCATCGCCGCGTACGGCTCACTGGATCGCGGGCGCGAGTTCATACGCTCCTCCGTGGCGGGCTGGCGCACCGTTGCCGGGCTGACCTACACAGAAGTTGTGGACGACAACTCCGCCGAGGACACCGCCACAGCGCACGTCTCCACTCGCGGCGACATCCGCTTCGGCGGCCTTGAGTTCGCCCCCATCGGCCAGCCGCTCGCGTACAACGCTTTCCCCGCCGCCGTCACCACCTCCTGCTCCGGTGGCGACATGACCATCAACACCAACTACTTCACATCTCTGTACTTCACCAACACGGCTGGCAACTTCCTGTACTTTCGCAACACCGTCGCCCATGAGCATGGCCACGGTCTTGGCTTCCTGCACTCGGTTCCCTGCAACCAGACCAAGCTGATGGAACCCACGATCAGCACCGGCACATTCCTGCTCTCGCCCGATGAGGTGCGTGCCGCGATCCGCAACTACGGCGATCGCTACGCCCCGCTCGGCAATCACAACGCCGCCGGTGCGAAGGACTACGGAAACCTCACATCTCCCGCCGCGCGATCGGTGATCGAGCGCGATCTGGGCATCAACGGCACCGCGGTGATTGTCAACGGCAATCCGCCCACGTTCCTCGCGGAGGATGACTGGTTCAAGTTCACCATCGGCACCGCGCAGCCCGTCACCATCACCGTTGACCCCACGGGCTATGGCCCGTCCGGCGCGTGCTGCATCTCGACCGTCTGCACGACCACGACACAAGTGAAATGCGCCGCGGCCGCGGGCACTTTCGTCCTCCGCGGCACCTGCACGCCCTCGCCCTGCACCGCCGCTTCCTTCCCCACCACCTGCACCGGCGGTGGGCTGGACCCGAACTGGTGTCAGGGCCAGCAGGGCAGCGGTTGCTCCGGCACCATCACCACCATCGACGCGACGCAGGCCGGCAACCTCGCGCTCGAACTTCGGGCCGCCGATGGCACCACCGTGCTGGCCACCTCGAACACCAGCACGCCTGGCATCACCGAACAGATCACCCAGGGCTCGCTCGCGCCGGGTACGTATTACATCCGCATCTGGGACGCGGGCGGCGCATCGTCCACGAATCAAGTTGTGCAGACGTACGACATGACCATCCGCGTGGGCACCTCCAAGGCCCCGCCGCGTGCGATCGCCGGGCTGAACCTCAAGCGCGCCCAAGCGGATGTGCTCACGTACTTCATGGGCAACCACAACTCATATGCGACCGAACCGGCCGCGACAATCCCCGTGACCAACTACGCCTGGGACTTTGATGGCGACGGCGTGTATGACAGCGCGGGCAACGGACAGCCGCAACCGAGCTTCACATACCGCTCCAACGGCACCTTCAACGTGACGCTCCGCGTGACCGATAGCAACGGGCTGACAGGCACAGATGCCGTGCAGTGCGTGGTCTACGGCGCGACCACCACAGTGACAACTGTCAGCCCCGCTTCCGCGAGCGCGGGGGCAACCGTGCCCGTGACCATCAATGGCAGCAACTTCAAGGGTGTCACCAGTGCATCGCAGATCACCGTCTCCGGTGGCGGCATAACCGTCACCGGCACCCCGGTCGTGAATCTGCTGGGCACGCGTATCACCGGGCTTTCCTTCGTGCTCGCCGCGAACGCCGCGGGAACCGCCCGCGATGTGAACATCACCAACTCCGACGGTCTGGGTTCCTCCGGTGGCGGCACAGAGGTCTTCACCGTGGTTTCCAGTGCCCCCACCGGCGCGTGCTGCGCCGCCAGCGGCACCTGCACCGCGACCGACGCCGCGAGTTGCGCTGCCACGTTCCAAGGGCTGGGTTCTGTCTGCTCGCCCAACCCATGTCCGCAGCCGGGCGGCGCGTGCTGCTTTGGCAGCACCTGCTCCATCACCTCCGCCGCGGCTTGTTCCGGCATAAACCGTCGCTTCGCCGGCCCTTCCACCGCCTGCAACCCCATCGGCACCACCACCACCCCGTGCTGCCTGGGAAACTTCAACCAGAACGCCACGCTCGAACCGCAGGACATCTTCGATTTCCTCAGCGCCTGGTTCGCGCTGGACACCACCGCCGACATCAACGGCTCGGGCGTCGGCATCCAGGACATCTTTGATTTCCTGATGGCATGGTTCTCGGGTTGCTGAATCTGAACCGCGGGGCGTAAGCCCCCAGTCTTCGCCGCTGTCCCTTCCGATCCTGCAAAACCCCGGCGGCTCACGCCGCTCGGCTCCGACGGTGTTATCCTGTCGTCCTAATCGGGCCACCTTGCGGCCCGTGGAGACGACCATGCGCCGATCGACCGCGTTCACACTGTTGCCCGCCGCGTCTTTGCTTGGGGTGAGCGCGCTGCTGGGGGGCTGCTCCATCGGCGGCGTCCACGGCGTGGAGATCAACAACACCACCGACCGCATCGTTCGCGTCGAGCTGCTCCAGCTCCGCAAGACCGGCGAGATGACCGTCTACTCCACGCAGATGCTCGGCCCCGGCGGCGAGTTCAAGAACAAGATCGACTCCGAAGAACGCCGCCCCGGCATGCGCATCCGCATGATGCTCGAGGGCCAGAAGGTCGAAGATGCCAACTGGATCATGCTCAACCTCCCCGACAAACACGATCGTGTCTATGACCTGATGCTCGTGGGCAACCGGCTCTCCGCCCGCGAACAAAGCAAGGGCAAGCGCGTCAAGAACTGGGAGTAACTCCCGCGCATCGTTGACAATCAGGCCCCGACTCCGGCATGGATGCCCTCCCCTTCCACTCTTAGGTGGTTTCCATGCTGGCAACGCTCCCATTGATTCCGATCGTGTTGCTGTCCGCCGTCGAGCCGCCGCCCGCCGATCCCGGTGCGCCCGCGCCTTCCAAACTCGAACCGCTTCCGGCAATCGCCCCGCCCGCCGTCGCGTTTCCGCACCCGCTCATCACCGAGGTCCTCTTCGCCGTCCCCACCGCCGGCGACAACGACGCGAACAAAAGCGGCAAGCGCGAGGTTTCCGGTGATGAGTTCATCGAGATCGTCAACCCGCACGATCGCTCCATCGAGCTTAAGGGCTACACCCTGACGGACGGCTCGCCGACCGCGAAGACCACCCTGCGATTTGTTTTTCCCGCCATGAGTCTCCCGCCCCGCGGCGTGGTCGTCCTCTTCAACGGCCACGACGCCAAGATTCCCGGCCCCGTCGGCGACGCCAAAGCGGGTCCAACCGGTGTGAACAGCAACTTCCACAAGGGCTTCGTGTTCACCGCCCGTGTCGCCAGCTCCCGCGTTTCTTTCTCCAATGCGGGCGATGCTGCATGTTTGAAGGCACCGGATGGAAAGCCCATCCAGCGCGTTCGCTGGGGCAAGGCCGATGAAAAAGCTGGCGGCAGCAGCTTCGCCCTCGACGAGATCGCACCCACCAGCACCAAGGGAAGCGTGCAACGCGACGGCACCAGCAAAGAAGCATCGTGGAGGTCGCACGTCGAGGTGGACTCAACGCCGTTCAGCCCGGGGGTGTTTGCGCCGCTGGAGTTGAAGCCCACGACCGTGCCCGCGAAGACATCGCCAGCGCACGAATCGCCCGCGCCCGCGACCAAGTGACCGCCCTGGCACTATGGTTGCACAATGAAGATTCTGCTCACCAACGACGACGGCATTCGCGCTCCCGGCATTGGCGCTCTCTATGACGCTCTTGTCTCCTCCACCGCGCCTTTTACAAAGCCCCTCGGTTCTGTGGTCTACACCATCGCGCCGCTCACCGTGCAATCCGCCACCGGCCACGGCCTGACTGTCCACACGCCGCTGATGGTGACCGAAGAGCGCATCAACGAGCGCATGGAGGGCATCGCCGTGGATGGTCGCCCGGCAGACTGCGTGAAACTTGCGATCAGCAATCTGTGGCCCGACAAGTTCGGCGTAAACTCGCGTCCCGACCTAGTCATCTCCGGCATGAACGCCGGCGCGAACGTTGGCATCAACGTCATCTATTCCGGCACCGTGGCCGCCGCGCTCGAGGGCGCGTTTCTGGGCATTCCCTCCATCGCAGTCTCGCTGCACCTTGGCGGCTCCAAGCCCGACTTCGCGCTCGCCGCCCGCCACGCCCGCCGCGCCATCGAACTGGTCATCGAGCAGGGCCTTCCCAACAAGCACGCCTGCCTGAGCATCAACATTCCGGTGACGGAAATCGGCGCGGCCGAATCCCGCACGCATCACTACCCCATCAAAGTCTGCCCCATGAACACCCACGGGCTCAACGACAAGTACGAGCGCCGCCTCTCCCCCACCGGGCAGGTCTATTACTGGTCCGCCGGCAGCGGCCTGGATTTTCGCACCACCGACCCCGGCTCAGACGTCCAGGAACTCTGGAACCGCTGCATCACCGTCACGCCGCTGCGCTACGACCTGACCAAGAAATCCGTCGTGGACGGCTGGCGCGAGCGGCTGAAGGATCGTGCGAGTCAGGTGTGACCCGCACTCACACGCCCGAGATGAGCAAGTTTGCGAGCGAATCCCGTAGATAGAACGGACCGCTCATTTCGCGGCCGCCCGCATCGCCAGTCGCATTGTCAACGCCCTGCGCTGTTGCTCAAGGGTCAGCGTCTCACGCACGAACCGCATCGACCACGCCGCCTCATCATCCGGCGGCACCGCTCCGGCACTCTTACGTCTTGCAACAAGTGCCTCTTCCTGATCTGGTCGGAGATTCAACGGGACGTTCACGCTCACCAGTTCGCGCAGGTGTTCCGCCACATCCCGCATCTGCCGTTCCAGCGACTCCATCGGCTCCCGCATCGCATCCGCGAATGTCTGCCGCAGATTCAGCACGCCCTTGCGCGTCGGGTCCTCCCCCGCTTCCTTGTCGATCTCCTCCTGCCGCGCCCGGTCGTACGCCAGCAGCGTCTCATCCAGCCGCACCCGCTGCGCCGCGGTAATCGCGCGATCCCGCTCCAGCCGGTCGATCAGCCGCTCGTATCGCATCGCCACCGTCAGCTCGCGGGCCTCAAAGAGTTTTCCAAACTCGCTCTCAGTCCGCACCCGCTCCCGCATCTTCTCCGCCGCGAGGGCCTTGTCCAGATTCGTGACGACGAATCGATCCAGATCAAGCTTTCGCGCCGTGGCCGAGGCCGCGATCTTCTCGCGCCGCTTGGCATCAAACGAATACGCCGCAACCGCCGCCTCTTCCGGGGTTCCGACAATCGGTTTCAATCGCCCGTACTCATCGCGCACAACAATCGAAGGCGCGGGCGGCTCCACCACCGCGGGCTCCATCTCCGGCACATCCAGCGGTGCAGGTGCGACATACGCCGGCGTGGGCGGCGTGGCGGGTGGAATCGGCCCGATCAACTGTCCGAGCGCACCGCCCGCGCTGGCGAGCACACACATCATTCCAACTATCAGGCATGTGTTCATGGCGCAGGATAGGAACACAGTCCACCCACGCGCAACTCCACTCCCCGACTCCTCCACCCTGCTACTTTTTCCCGAGCCCTCGCTTCGCTCGATTCTCCTCCCCAATGTAATCCGCCAGTCGGTGCCGCTGCTCCACATCCAGTTCCGCGTAGATGTCCAGAAACACCTTGATCTGCTGCATCTTGGTCGGCATGCCGTAGGTTTTGCTGAACAGATCGGTGGCGATCTGGCGTACCCTCCCCTCCTGCTGCGGCGTGAGCGCCAGCATCTTGATCAACGCCTCAAACTCCTGTCCGCCCCCATTCACGATCCGCTGGAACGACGCCCGCGCTTCGGCCACAAACCCCTCCGCACCCGCCGCGACCATCGATCCGAGCTTGTTCTCGTCTTTCTGCTTTCCCGCCATCAGCGGGTCCGCCGCGCGATCCGCCGTCAACGCCCGGTGGTACTCGTCCACCATTCCACGCAGCGCGCTGTATTTCTCCTCTGGCAACGCCGCACGCAGCTCGTTCACCAGCGGCCCTCGACGAATAAACGGCATCGCCTTTTCCAGCACCCGCGATTGCAGCGCACTCGCTTCCGCCGACTCCCCTGCCTGCTTGGCGGTCACAAACTCGACCACCAGCCGCAGATTGTCGCGCACAATCGTGTCGATCGCCGCCGCCCGCTCCCCGATCACCCGATCCACCCGCTCCCGTTCCTCTGGCGTCAGCGATACTTTCGCGAGCGCGGCCAGCGCGGGGTTTTCCTCAAGCTTCTTCAATCGACCCTGAAAATCCCGCTGCACAATGCTCCGGTCAGTTTCCTCTGTCTGCTTGCGCAACGTCGGACCCCGCAGCGCATCCCCATCTGACGCTGGCTGCGCTGCAGCCGCGGCATCCGCGGCATCCGCCAGTGGCGGTTCCGCCCCCCGCGCGGCACCGGCCATTCCGCCACCAACCAGCACCGCTCCGATCAACATCGAACGTTTGATGGCCATGGCTGAGCTCATGTTCAACAATCTCCCGGTGCCGCCCGACCCCGCAACGTGCTTGGGAATTCACGCCCGCCGCGTGCACAAATCCAACCGATTCAACATACCATCGACCATGACCGCCGCCCACCCCCACCATACCAGTAACGCCGCACTCAATCCGCTCGCCCAGTCCATCGCCGACCTCGCCCTTCTCCGAGGCACATTCACACTCCGTTCGGGGCGAACCAGCAGCTACTACCTCGACAAATACCTCTTCTCGACCCGCCCCGAAGTCCTCGCACCACTCGCCGATCTCTTCGCCGCCCGCATCACCGCCATCGCCAATCGCACCGGACAGCCCATCGCCCGCCTCGCCGGGGCCGAGCTCGGCGGCATCCCGCTCGTCACTGCCGCCAGCTTGAAGACCGGCCTCCCCTGCATCTTCATCCGCAACGCGAAAAAGGACTACGGCACCGCCAAGCAGCTCGAGGGCAAACTCGAGACCGGCGACCGCGTGGTTCTTCTCGAAGACGTCGCCACCACCGCTGGTCAGGCCCTCGAAGCCGCCAAAGTCCTGCGCGATCTGGGTGCGGAGGTCGTCGCGGTGATCGCCACCATCGATCGCCAGGAAGGCGCGGCCGCCAACATGGCCGCCGCGGGCATCCCCTTCGAGGCCCTCTTCACCAAGCGCGATCTGGGCATTCTGGACTGATCAGAACACGCCCCACAACGTTGTGACGATAAACGCCGCAATCACGACGAGTATGGTGATGATGATCCACAGCGGCCCGCGCGACGACCCAAGCGCTGTTCGTTCAAACGCGTGCCCGCAGTGGTAGCAGACCGCCGCGTCATCAAACACTTCCTTCTTGCATTCCGGACATGTGCGCGTCACATCCCCAAACTTCTGGATGTCATCCTCAGATGGGTTCTCATCCGGTGGCCGTCGCAGCCGCGGCCGCCCGGGAACAACATCGCCGCTGGTGCCCGAAAGTTTCAGCGAGCGCCGCCCATTCCCAGGTTGTTCCCCGTCTGCCATGCTGGATGATATTCCGCGGCTCGCTCGTGCGATTCAGCACCCCGCGAACCACTCCTGGATAAACCGGAAGATGTCCGAGCTGCTCAGCCCCGAGCCGTCCAGGTCCGCCGCAAGATTGCCCGCAAACCACGCCTCGAAGAATGCGTACAGGTCCGCCGCGTTGATGGTCCCGGTCTGGTCAAAGTCCGCGATGCAGCAGGCCGAAGCTCCGGCGCACGACGTGCCCAACCCCGCGAAGCGCGAGTACGCACCCACGCACTGCGTGCTGGAAACCATCAGACACGTTCCGCCCACACAGCACGCCCCATAGCCCGGCAGCTGCGATACCAGCAGCGCGCCGCTGGTATCGGAGAACTGCACCGTGTACGCCGCCTCGCCCAAATCGTTCAGATCGCGGATGCGCCCGTCGTCATCACCGGACGGCCCCAGAAAGTCCCCGACCGAGCGGATCGTTTGCGTCAGCCCTTGCCCGACCGTTACAACATCGCCCGCGCGTGCCACGCTCACCAGCCAGAGCCCCGGGTCATATGCCCACAGCCCGTCGCTGCTTGCGCTGGTCACGCCCCCCGGCCCCTCCTGCAACTTCCAGCGGAAGATGATCTGCCCGCGTGCGTTGATCCGGTACGTCCCCCGCGGCGGGAGTTCCGTTGAGAACAACGCCCCCGGCACTCCCGGCGGCGAACGCCCCGTATCCGCGACATCCGATCGCAGAATCAGCCGCGGCGTGCTTGTTGCAGATTCGCAGACCCACAGCCCCGAGACCTGCGTCCCCCCTCCCGTGTTCACCGTGCCCGCAAACACCGCCGTGCCCGCACTGCTGATCGCGGGTGCCTGCAGCGTGGCAAACGTGCCCGCGATCCCGACTGGCGCACCAACTCCAATCGCCGTCGACCGCGACGCGAGCAGATCAAGCTGTCCGTTCGCCCGCCTGCGCCACACCCGCGAAACGCCCGAAGTCGGGACATCAACGGTATCAATATCACAGAACGCCACATCCCCCGCACTGTTGATGGAGATGCCGCCGGACTGTACATATGCGCTCACATCCAGCGACTTGAATGTCATCCCCGCAAAGCCCGGTACCGCGTCCCCCTCTCGGGCCACGTACCCGATCAGCCCGTTCGCCTTGCGCTCTACAATCACGCTATCACTCGACGCGTTCACGCCGACACCCGGTGCCAGCGTCGCCCCGAACGCTATCCGCCCGTTCCCCGCCAGCACCAGCGTGCGAGAGTTGAGCGCGAGATACACCGGAGCGAGTAGCATGTTTGTGGTCGGTGGTCCCCCCAGCACTCCCGTTCCACCAACGATCCCCGGACGCGCGATCAAATCGAGCGATCCCGCCACTCCGATCCGCGGCCCCCATATCCCCTGATAATCCGCGATCGTCACGCCGCCCGGCCCCACCGCCATCTGCGCACCAAACGCCATTCCAGATTCCGAGAGCACGCACGGAAATCCGGTGATGAACCCGTTGTATTGCGCCCCCGGCACACCCGGCACCGCCGTCGATCCCGCCCGAACCGTCAGTCCGACCCCATCGTGCGAGCCCGTCCAATATCCCGTTGAGTTGGTCGCATCCACCCCCGAGCCAGACAGAAAACACACCGCAGCGATGCCCCCGTCGTCGCGCAAGCGGGGAAAAAATGTGGCACTGAACGCCGCGCCGGGCACATCCGTGTCCGCCGCGCCCGCGATGCCGCTCACGCCGGTGCGTGCCAGCAGCTTCCCGGCTCCGTAGCGATCAAAGTGGAATAGACCCAGGTCATCTGCTGCATACGTGATTCCCGGTCCGGCGAAGCGGCACGTCACCAGCAAGCCACCCGAGTTATCCAGTTGCGGCGCCCCCAGCACGCTGAAGGTGCCGCCCAAAACACTCGGTGTCTGCGCGCTGCCAATCCCCGCCGTCGCCACCACGCGTGTTGGCGGCATCGCTGCGGCGTGGTGCGTGCACGTCAACGCAGACACGGCCACCGCTCCCGCGGCCACCAAGCCTCGGCTGTTCCTGGTATGCACACGCATCAACGCTCGCTCACTCCTTCTGCGACCCTGGGACTTCCATGAACAGAGTGGATCGAGCATACAGACTTCTCCGCCAGGTGCCAATAAAAACCGACCAGATTGAATCTGTCGGCACTCGCGGCGGGATTTCTCTACCACCAAGTGTGTGAACTTGGGCAGTCTTGGCGCACTGTGGCTAAATCGGGCGTGAACTTATGGCCACTCTGGGCCGCGTTACTCAGGTTTTTCCAGTGAGCCCTGTTTCCTGAACACGAACGTGCCGCCGGAATAATCGCTCATGATGTGATCGCCGGGCCCGAACTCGCCGCCCAAGATGCGGCTCGCCAGCGCGTTCTCGATCCGCTGCTGGATCGTCCGCTTCAGCGGCCGGGCCCCGAATGCTGGGTCCCACCCTTCACTGGAAATCTGCTGCTCGGCCGCCTTGGTGAGTTCGATCGTCATGTCGCGATCCGCCAGCCGCTTGCGCAGTCGGCCGAGCTGGATCTCCACGATCCGCCCGATCTCATCGCGCTTGAGCTGGTGGAACACCACCACCTCATCGATCCGGTTGAGCAGCTCAGGACGCATGAATCCGGTCCCCCCTTGCATCATCTGCTGCGCCTTGATGATTGCGTCGCGCACCTTGACGGGCATGCCGGTGGCCTTGCCCATCTCCTCCACCGCCGCGCCCGCCGGGCCGCGTCGCAGCAGATCGCGCACCGCCGCGTCGATCTCCCAATCCTCCGCACCCCCTGCGCTCAGCTCTTGAATCATCTGACTCCCGAAGTTGCTTGTCATCACCACAATCGCATTCTTGAAATCCACCGTGCGCCCCTGGCCGTCGGTCAGGCGACCGTCATCGAGAATCTGCAGCAGCACGTTGAACACATCCGGGTGCGCTTTCTCGATCTCATCCAGCAAGATCACCGCATACGGCCGCCGGCGCACCGCCTCCGTCAGCGCGCCGCCCTCCTCGTATCCCACGTATCCCGGAGGCGCACCGATCAGGCGGCTGACCGCGTGCTTCTCCATATATTCGCTCATGTCAATGCGGACCATCGCTTCTTCGGTGTCGAAGAGAAACTCCGCGAGTGCCTTGCACGTTTCGGTTTTTCCCACACCCGTCGGGCCCAGGAACAGGAACGAGCCGATCGGCCGATTCGGATCGCCCAGCCCGCTGCGGGCCCGCCGCACCGCATCCGACACGGCACGCAGCGCATCCTCCTGCCCCACCACACGCTTGGTCAGTTCCTGCTCCATGCGCAGCAGCTTCTCGCGCTCGCCCTCCACCAATCGCGAAACCGGAATGCCCGTCCACTTGGCCACGATCTGGGCGACAAGCTCGTCGTCCACCTCTTCTTTGACAAGCGCATCGCCCTTCTGCTCGCGCTCGCTCATCGTCTGCTCGGCGATCGCCAGCCGCTTCTCTAGCTCCCGGATCTCGCCGTACTGGATGCGTGCCGCCTGCTCCAGATCGCCGCGCCGCTGCGCCTGCTCGAGCTGCGTCCGCTTGGCGTCGATCTCGCCCTTGATGTTCTTGACCGCGTCCAGATCCTTCTTCTCGCTCTCCCATCGCGCCGAAAGCGCACGATTCCGCTCCTGCAACTCCGCGAGCTCACGCTCCACGCGGTCCAGCTCGCGCGATGTACCCTTGTCTTCAGTGGTTCCCTGCGATTTGCGAGCCGTCATTTCCCCGGTCTCAATCTTCAGCGCCTCGCGCTCGATCTCCAGCTGCATGATCCTCCGGCGCAGCTCATCCAGCTCCGTCGGCATGGAGTCATTCTCCATCCGCAGCCGGGCCGCCGCCTCGTCGATCAGATCAATCGCCTTGTCCGGCAGGAATCTCGCCGTGATGTACCTGTTGCTCAGCGTCGCCGCCGCGAGAATCGCCGAGTCCAGAATCCGCACGCCGTGGTGCGCCTCGTACCTTGGCTTCAAGCCGCGCAGAATCGCCACCGTCTCCTCAACGCTCGGCTGATCGACGTATACGGTCTGAAAGCGCCGCTCAAACGCCGGGTCCTTCTCGATGTGTTTGCGATACTCATCCAGCGTGGTCGCGCCGATGCAGCGCAGCTCGCCGCGTGAGAGCGCGGGCTTGAGCAAGTTCCCAGCGCTCACGGCCCCCTCCGCCGCGCCCGCGCCGACGATGGTGTGCAGCTCATCAATGAACAGGATGATCGACCCTTTGCTCGCCTGCACCTCGCGCAACACCGCCTTCAGCCGTTCCTCAAACTCACCACGAAACTTCGCGCCCGCGAGCAGTTGCCCGACATCCAGCGCGACGATCCGCTGATTCTTCATGTTCTCCGGGCAGTCGCCGTTGACGATCCGCAGCGCGATCCCCTCGGCAATCGCCGTCTTGCCCACCCCCGGCTCGCCGATCAGCACCGGATTGTTCTTGGTCCGCCGCGAGAGCACCGTCATGCACCGCCGGATCTCCTCATCGCGCCCGATCACCGGATCCAGCTTGCCCTGCTGCGCTTTCTCCGTCAGGTCGATCGAGTACTTCTTCAGCGCCTCGTACTGCGTCTCCGCGTTCGCATCGTTGACGTTCTGCACCCCGCTCTGCTCGCGAATCTGCTTCACCGCCTGCTCGATCTTCTTCCGGTCCGCCCCCCCCACCGTGGTCAGCACTTCCTTCGCCGGGCCGCTCACATCTGCGAGTGCCAGCAGCACATGCTCCGTGGAGGTGTACTCATCGCCCAGCCTTTTCGCTTCCTGCTCCGCGCGTGTGAGCAGCTCCATGATTGCCCGCCCCGCTTGCGTCTGCCCCCCACTCACCGTCGGCAACCGCTTGATCTCGCTCTCCGCGATGCTCGCGACTCGCGCCGCCGCGCCTGAGACCTTGTCCAGGATCGACCACGCCGCACCGCCCTTTTCCTTCAGCAGCGCGCTCAGCACATGCAGCCCATTCACTTCCGGATTCGAGCGCGCCATCGCATCGCTCTGTGCATCCGCCAGCGCCTGCTGCACCATCGTCGTCAGTCGATCCATTCGCATGATCTATCTCCGTGCATTCGTGGCACGGGCTTTCCAGCCCGTGTTCTTCTCGTGGCATGGGCGTACCCGCCCATGTCTCGGGCGCTTTGCCCGAACCGCTTCTCGCCTGTCATCCATCATCCAACCTAGCAAAGGAGGCCACCAGCATCAGCCGGCAACCCCCTCCACCCACCCCGACGCACATCCAGGTGCGGCGGGTGGCCGCCCCGCATGGGGACGACCGAACGACTCCATGCCCCATGCAACCCGCGCGCCACACGCCCAACAGCCCATTCCGACCCAATAACGAACACAAGGCCTGCCACTCCGGCAGCCCTTCACCACTGACATGCGAGTTGTTCCCGAACTCTCTATCTCTACCAATCCATGACCGCGCCGCGTTCAGCCGCGCACATCAATCCCCGCGCCCATCCCATCCGGACTCGCGTTCCCAGCACCAGGAGCCGTCCTCGCCGCCTGCTCCAGCAGCTTGATCGCGGCATCCCCCTGCTGCTTCTGCGCATCCAGCGACTTCTTCGCCACGGCCACGGCGATGCTGTTGGAAATCTGAATCTGCGAGATGCTGCTGGCGAGAGATGCGATGTCCATGCTGGTTGTATCGGTCGCGAAGCCGACTCGGTCCACCATGTTGATGACTTCTTATGCGCAATGCATCAGAACTTCGAACGGATTTGCTCGATGTTCGGCTGAATCACCCGGGGCATTTCCCGCAAGCTGCACCCCGGGCGTGTTTCAGATCCCCGCCCCATCATCCAGCCATCCCAGATCGACCCGGGCCAGAGTCGGCGCCTTCGTCCGTTCGGTTGCTTTCGGTCCTGCGTGCGGCCCAGAATACGGCTTCAACACCGGCTCCGGACGCGTCTGCTGCACCACATGTCCCGGCGCCACGCTGCTGGTCACGAACACGCCGCCCGCGATCACGCAGTCATCGCCGATCACCGTATCTCCGCCCAGAATCACCGCGCCCGCGTAGATCGTCACCCGATCTCCGATCGTCGGATGCCGCTTGATTCCCTTGATGGCGCGCCCGCGCTCATCCTTCGGAAAGCTCCGCGCCCCCAGCGTCACGCCCTGATAGACCTTCACGTTCTTTCCGATCACGCTCGTCTCGCCAATCACCGTCGCTGATCCGTGGTCGATGAAGAAGCTCTCCCCCACCACCGCGCCCGGATGGATATCGATCCCCGTCCGCGAGTGCGCCTGTTCGCTCATCACCCGCGGCAGCACGGGAACGCCCAGGCAATACAGCACGTGCGCCAGCCGATGCGTCACGATCGCTTCGAGCCCCGGGTAGCACAGGATCACCTCGTCGGTGTGCTCCGCCGCCGGATCACCGTCATACGCCGCCTGCACATCCATCCCCAGCATCCGCCGCGCTTCCGGCAACCGGCGCATGAACTCCGTCACCACGATCTCCACGTACCGATCATCCGTGGTTCCCGGCGGCACCACGCTCTGATACCCGTGCTGCACCGGGCGACGCCCATAGCGCAGCACCGCCCGCACCTCCTCCGCCAGCACCCGCGCCACCTTCGCGCACACCCGCGTCACATGCGCTTCCAGCTCACCATCCCACAACGGCTCCTGGTCAAAGAAGCCGGGGAACATCACACGCCGCAAATCATCCACCAGTTCTCGCATCCGCGCCACATCCGCCGCGCGGAAGCCGCCGCCACCCGGCCCGATCCCCGCCCACGAGGAAAGCTCATCCCCTCCATCGGGTCCCCCGCTGAGCCCGGCGCGCAGGCGCGTCACCCGGTCGTCTTTCATCGACCGTGCCAACTCCAGTGCCGCGTGCTCGGTCGCGGCATCCACCGACCGGTTTGCCTCGTATCTGCTCATGCCCCCTGAGTATCGACCGTCCACCCCCCCGTGGCGAATCGGCCGAACACTCAATCGTGGTCTGTTCGGGGGCGATCCCGAACGCCCCGCGGGCGGGTCTAGGAGCGAAAAAGCTCAACCCGGCTCCGATCTCCCCCCTCGCCCGCTTGACGCTTCGCCCCTGCTACGGTACAACCACCACCCCGGAACGCCGGGATCAATCCAAGTCCCCCACCATCCCTTGCCAACCGCCCTCGGCCGCTTGGTTTTCAGGAGTTTGCTCATGGCCCGTCCCTCGTTCGCCATTCTCGGAACGGTTTCCCTTTTCGGGGCCGCGCTGCTCTCTGGTTGCAGCTTTACCAACAACGATCGTCTCAATGAGGTTCGTGATGATCCCTCTCCCAACATCGAGACCATGAGCCAGCGCCAGGAAGACATCGACAACGCGATGACTGTTTCCATTGATGAGAACGGTCGGCAGTTCTGGGAGGACATGGGCCGAGTATGGATGGTGGATCGTCCGTCGCGCCTCTCCAAAGGCCCCCACCTGCGACCCTGAGCCAGTCGCCAGCTTCGCCGCTGGCACCGCAATAAAACGTCTTGACTCAAATGAAAAAGCCCGACGCAGCGCGTCGGGCTTCTTTCGTTTCAGAGAGGGATCACCCATGGATCACCTAATGATCACCGGCGATTACTTCGTGGTGTATTGCCCGCGCCCCACCCGCTTGAACTTCCCGCTGGCGATGAGCGCCTGATTCACGATCGTGCGGAAGTTGGGAGAGGTGGTCGCGTATCCGGCCTTCTGCACCGCCTCGGACACCTCGGTCACGGACATCGTCTTATCCGTCAGAACCTTCTGCAAAGACTCAACCAGATTCGCCTCGTTGCGAGGACGCATCCGAGCACCACCCGACGCCGCCAGCATGCGAGCCGCGCCGCCGAACTCGCTGATCTGCACATTCAGCGCGTGCACCTTGGCGAGCAGACGATCGCGCCTGCGCTCCAGTGTGCCCACGCGACGACCACGCTTGGCAAGTTCTTTGCGAAGATCACTGACCGACACCCCCGCAAGACCCCCGGTGGAACGCTTGGCCATGACACTATCCTTTCGATCCGTCGAGCTGGGACGGATCTCTGTGGTGAACAACCGCACCGCTCAACGCCCATGCGCGTTGCCGGTACGCGAATCGTGAAGTGATACTACCAACTTATGCCAACCGTATTCCATGTTTGGAGTGGTTCTACCCACAAACCACGCGCATGTTCGTGCGGCCAATGTTTGGATCTGTGACGCACCTTGATCTGTCACGATGACAAACGACATCGCAGATTTGATTGGTTATCTCAACACAAACCCGATCTTGCTCATCAGCCCATCAAAATGGTCCAGATCAAAGAACTTCACCACCAGTGAGCCGCGTTTGCCGCCCGCGCTGGCGCGAATCCGCACGCTCGTGCCCAGGTGCTCGCTGAGTTGCCGTTCCAAGTCTTTCATGGCTGTTGCTTTGGCGATCGCTTGCTCACCAATCTTGACCTCCGGCGCGGCTCCCGCTGGCGCCTCCGCCGCGCGAGCCGCGGCTTGCTCCAATCTTCGCACCGACCACCCCTGATTCGCCGCCTGCTTCGCCAGCCCGACCCGCACCGGCCCGGGCACCATGCCCACCAGCACCTTGCCATGACCCGCTGAAATCAGGCCGGAATCCAGCAGTTCGTGGATTTCCTGCTCAAGTTCCGTGAGCCGCGACAGGTTCGCCGCGCTGGAACGATCAATACCCAGACGATCGCCGATCTGCGCGTGCGTAAGGCCGAAGCGTTCGGCCAAGCCGCGCACCGCCCACGCGCGTTCCATCGCGGAAAGATCGGCGCGCTGGATGTTCTCCACCAGGGCCCACTCCGCCGACTGCTCATCCGTCAGTGTTGCAAGCACGCCGGGAACGTGCGTCAGCCCCGCGATCTTGCAGGCGCGCCAGCGCCGCTCGCCCGCGACAATCTCATATTTCCCCGATGCACCGGGACGCACAAGAATCGGCTGCACCACGCCCGCACTGCGGATAGAGGCCGCGAGTTCGGCGAG
>JBKJOD010000011.1:0-10678 GCA_046593245.1 Phycisphaerales bacterium | reverse complement strand
GGTGGTGAGCCCCTCCGGCGGTGGGCTTCGCATCCGCTGGACGTACGCGATCAGCATCGTGCTGGTGCATCTGGTCGCACTGCTGGCGGTGCTGCCGTGGTTCTTCTCGTGGACGGGGCTTGCCGTCTGCTTCGCGGGGCTGTATGTCTTCGGCACGCTCGGCGTGAATCTCGGCTTCCATCGGTTGCTCACGCATCGCAGCTTCGCGTGCCCCAATTGGGTGGAGAAGACGGTCGCGATCCTGGGCGTCTGCTGCTTGCAGGAAGGCCCGGCGCGATGGGTGGGCATCCATCGCAAGCACCACCAGCACGCCGATGAGGAGCCGGACCCGCACAGCCCCTTGGTCACGTTCCTCTGGGGCCACGTCGGCTGGCTGGTGATCGAGAACCGCGACTCGGACACCGCGGACCTCCTGCACAAGTACTCGCGCGATCTGGTCTCGCAGCGGTTCTATCTGAATCTGGAAAAGCGGCTGCGATGGTTCTGGGTGTACCTGCTGCACGCGGCGGCATTCGCCGCGGCCGGGGTCGGCATCGGATATCTGATTGAACCCACTTGGTCGAAGGCCTTGCAGTTTGCTGCGAGCTTTGTGCTGTGGGGCGTCTTCGTCCGGACAGTGCTGGTCTGGCACATCACCTGGAGCGTGAACTCGCTGAGCCACCTCTGGGGCTACCAGAGTTTCTCCACCGGCGAGAACAGCCGCAACAACTGGTTCGTCGCGCTGATCTCCAACGGCGAGGGCTGGCACAACAACCACCACGGCGACCAACGCTCCGCCGCGCACGGCCACACCTGGTACGAGTTTGATGTGACGTACCTGACGATCCGGGCGATGGAGATGGTTGGGCTGGCCAGCGATGTCAAGCGGCACGACCGCCACGAATAGATGTCGGCTGTGTGATGTGGGATGTGCGATGTCGGATGTGGAGCCAGCCGACGAACCCGAAGCGCACGCGAGGGAACCCGTCTCGTGCGTCGGTGCGCCGGATATCCAAACCAAACACCCGCCGCGACGGCCTTGCCCGAACGCTGGACCGCCACCAATCCGACGCTCTCTCCGCTCCCGCAGAGCAGGCGGATGCTTACCGCTCAGGGGTTCGGGTTGACCTGCTGCCAGCTTGCGATCTTCGGCCTGAAGGTTGGTGCGGGCATGGAGAACCGCTGGGTCGTATTGGTCCCACCCAGCGAGGTCTCGAGCGTGGTCATTGATCCGAACGCGGTCCCGGACCATCGCCACGCGTTGAGGTTGTCGTTGCTGCTGGTGGAGGCGACCACGAACATCTCTCCGCCGGACAACCACGGCACCACCCGCACAAACGATGGCCTGTTCTGCGCCGGATTGCCGCCCCAGTCGGTCATGTTTGCGGCCGCGGACCAGCTCGTGCCGTTGTAGGTCCGGAAGGCAAGCGCGGTGGAGTTCTGGCCATACACCACCAGCGCGTTCAGCCCGTCGGGTTGATAGGCGACATCGAACAAGCGCCGGTCGGATCTCCAGGTGTCGGTGCAGATCTCCACACTTGAGGCCCAGGCCGAGCCGGTCCAGATATACATCCTCAGTCGCTGGTTGGAGTCCAGGATGCCGCACACCACCTCGTTGGAGCCGGGCTTGGCCGCCAGCCGCACCCACTCGGGGTTGCCGTTGCACGCGGTCATGGTGCTGGCCGCCGACCAGGCCCCCGACGCGTATGTTCGATACTGCGGAGTCGTGGACCCGCTCACCCCGTACACCGCCAGAGCCGTGCCGTTGTTTGATTGGTACACGGTCGCGAAGGATTCTTTCAGCGACGGGTTGGTGGCCCCGAACGAGGTTGAGCTTCCCCACGATGAGCCGTTCCACGCGCAGGTGGAGAGCTGGTTGTTGTCGTCGGAGACCATCAGCATGATCTCGTCGGACCCGGGCTTGGGCGAGAGCACCACCCACTCGGGAATGGCACCGGTCGTCAGCACCGTGCCGCTGGATGTGACCACCCCGCTGGTGGCCGCCTGATAGTTCACGTTGAAGGGGCTGGGGACGCTCCACACCGCCAGAGAGTCTCCCGAGGATTGCTCGTAGGCCACGGCGACGCGGCGCCAGGTCGTCAGCCCCGAGTCGGCCGTGAGCGTCGTCCGCGCGCCGAACCCGCTGCCGGTGTTGTACATGACGCTCGCGGCCTTGGCCGAGTCGGTCGCCACCAGCGCGGTCTGGGTGCCGCTGCGATTCTTGGCCGCCAGCAACCAGTACCCCTCGGCCCCCAGCTTGGGCAGCGCGGTGGCCGCGCTCCACGCCGAGCCGCTGTATGTGGATGAATACGGGATGCTCGTGCCCGACCTGGTCCAGTACACGGTCTGGGCCCGGGCCGTCGAGAGCGACAGCAGGGCCGCCGCAACCGGAACGGCCAGCATCGCCGTGCGCAGAGAGAGAAGCAAAGATGTCCGTGTGTGTGATGGCATGGCTCAGACGCTATCGGCCGGGCGGGAGGGGGCTCTAAAGAACCGCGGGCGATCCGAGCTGTGCAAACATGGAAACCAGCATGTTTCCCCGGCCAGCGAGCGGAACGGGGGGGCGGGGGATGGAATACCGGTCACGAAGGGCACGAAGGTGGCACGAAGGGCACGAAGAAGAGGAGGTACCGCGGAGGGCGAGCAAATGCCGCGCGGGCCTCGCGGGAAACGATCTCGTACCGGGGCGGAGGAGTGTTTCCCTCGTGAGAGACGGCTTCTCCCTCGTGGGGAATGGTTTCTCCCCGGCCCATTATCGTGCCGCGGCAAGTAGCCCGATCTTCGTGCCACTATCTTGGCGCTTCGCCAAGGTAGTGAGGGCGTACAAGGGTGTCCGCACCGCTTTGTTCAAAGCAGCAAGATCGTGGCACGAATCGTTGGGACACCCGCCATCTACAACCATTCCGAAAACTGGTCATTTCCAATGCACGAACGGAAGCAGCCCAAGCAGCACGAGGGCCAGAAAGACGATGACTAAAAGTAACAGCCACAAGAAAAAGGAAATAACAATTCCCCACCCAATCGTGTGCACGGGAGACCGGATAATCCGTGAGTGCGCGATCTGCTCCAAATGCTGCCGAATGAGTCGGAGTTCGCCGTCAACATCCAAGCGTGATGGTTCGATCGGCAAGGGTGACGATTCGGCACGGTGAACAGGGCGGTTGCGGAACATCGAGCACCTCTAAGATATTCTCAAAGAATAGGCGTGTTGTCCGGTCTTACTCCATCAGGCGGGTGGACCGGTCTTTCCCCATCACTCAACAAGAGCGTGCCACCGACTTCGCGATGCTCCTGATCGCGACGTCGGTGATGCGAGATGGAAATATCGAACATCGAAGATTGTCTCTCTCCTTCCCAGCCCCCGGTGAACACGGGCGATGATGTATTCGATCCTGTAAGGTTCGCACCCCACCACCACACGCCGCTCTTCCCGAGACACCCGCCGCCTGTTCGACCCTTTCAGGGTCGAGAAAATCACACACTCACCGGGGGTGGCGCTCGGAAGCCCTCGCTTGCCCCCGGCTACTTTCTGTCAGCCCGATGGGCTGAAGAGGAAGCGTGGCGATGCGGATGCGCCGTGGGGCAAACCTCATTTCACCGCGCGGCGATGCTCCTGCGCCCTGGGGTAAAACTGTTGTATCGCCCGGGCGAGTGGACTCACCGAGACTTTCGCTGACGGGGCGAGCTTCAAGATGGCGGCGTGAGAGAAGTCGGGTTTCGGGTTTTGGGTGGAGGCGAAGGCCTCCACTCACGCTTGCTTTTTCCCAAAGCCGAATCCCGATTCACACCCAGCCCCGGGCATCACTGCTCGGGGCTATTCATTTGCCGACTGGGGTCTTTGCCCGGTGGACGATTTCCCCGGCCTTGCATCTCGGATTCACCAGGCCTTCATCCGCTGCACCCCCGGGACCGGAATACTGTACCATCCGAACCGTGTGACCCGCGAACCGGAGGGATGAACGATGGCTGATGTTCCCAGTGCGCCCGACTCCCAGACACCCATGGGGAATGATCGTGATACGAATGGCAAGCCGAGATTCTCGGTGTCGCGGCGGTCGTTCATAAAGACGATGGGCGTGTCGGCGGCGGCGGGATCGCTGGCGGCGGCGGCGCACGCGACCGGGCTCGCGGGGATGGGCGATGATCCGGAGAAGGCGGGGGCCGGGGGCGGGCCGCAGGTGCTCGGGCCGGATGTGGTCTCGATCACGCTGAACATCAACGGCAAGCAGATGCCGGTGCGGGTGGATCCGGCATCGACGCTGCTGGAGGTGCTGCGGATCAATCTCGGGCTGACGGGGGCCAAAGAAGTCTGCGATCGCGGGGCCTGCGGGGCGTGCTCGGTGATTCTGGATGGCAAGCTGGTGGTCTCCTGCCTGACGCTCGCGGTGGACTGCGTGGGCTCGCGGATCACGACCGTCGAGGGAATCGGCACGCCGGACAACATGGACCCCGTGCAAGTGGCGTTTGTGAAGCATGATGCGATGCAGTGTGGCTATTGCACGCCGGGGTTTGTGGTGGCGAGTCGCGTGCTGCTCAATGGCAATCCCAAGCCGACGCTCACGGAGATCAAGCGAGGGCTGAGCGGGAATATCTGCCGCTGCGGCACGTACACGAACATGTTCAACGCGGTGCTGGAGGCGAGCGGGCAGGCGGTGATTGTGGAGCAGGCGAGCGTGTGAGGTTGGGGAATGACTCCGGAACGGTGATCCTCCGCCCGCGCGGAGCGCTGATAGAGATAGTCTGAAAGGAATCGGATGATCCGCTTCGACCAAACACCTTCTGACATGCCGACAACCACGCGGCCCATGAACGCCGGCTCGTCGGTGAACGACAACGCCTCGCGGCTGGATGGGCCTGCAAAGGTGACGGGCACCGCCAAGTACGGGCGCGATGTCTACTTCAAGAACGGTCTGTACATCGGCTTCCTCCGCTGCCCATACGGCGCTGCGGACCTGGCGACCAGCGACCCGGAAGCGGCCCGCGCGGTGCCGGGCGTGGTGGATGTGGAGATTGTCCGCAAGGATGGGAAGTATCACGGCCACAAGGTCGGGCAGGTGGTGGGCGAGTCGCCGCTGGCGGTGAAGCGCGGGCTGCGTGCGCTCAAGGCGACGTGGATGCGCAAGCCGGTGAAGACGAAGATCACTGATACCGTGCGCACACTGCCAGATCCGAGTGATAAGGCCAAAGAGGCGCTCGACAAAGCGGAACTGAAGTTCGAAGCGGTGTATACCACGCCGGTGCAGCCGCACTCATGTCTGGAAACGCACGGATCGTCGGTGGATTTCAATGGGGACAAGGCGACGGTGTATTCCTCCACGCAGGGGACTGGCTCGGCGCGTGATGGATTGGACAAGCACCTGGGCGTGCCGCAGGCGCAGATTGAGGTGGTGTGCGAGTACGTCGGCGGCGGGTTCGGCTCCAAGCTCGGCGGGCCGGGGAAGGAGAGCGTCGCCGCGGCAATCGCGGCGGGAAAGAACAAGCGACCCGCGTACATGTTCTCGGATCGCTCCGGCGAGCAGACGGACACGGGGAACCGGCCATCAAGCCAGACGCTAGCGCGGATTGCGTTCAGCAAGGATGGCACAGTGACGGGTGGCGAAGTCGTGACTTGGGGCGGCACGGGCATCGGCGGCGGCGGCGGATGCACGGTGCCCTCCGGGCGATATAAGTTGTCTGTAGAGAAGGGCCGCACCACGGATGTGAACCACAACGGCGGGGCGACCATGCCCGCCCGAGCGCCCGGATATCCACAGGGCGCGTTCGCAGAAGAACTCATCATTGACGAGATGGCGGTGATGGCCGGCATCGACTCGCTTGACCTCAAGAAGAAGCTGACGACCAAGGACATCTATCGAGAGATGATGGACCTTGGAGCAAAGATGATCGGCTGGAAGGATCGCAAGCCAACCGGCTCGCAGACCGGGCCGATGCGGGTTGGCTACGGCATCGGGCTGGCGAGCTGGCACTCCGCGGGGCCGGGTGGGGATGCGGAAGTCGCGGTGCATCAGGACGGATCTGTTGAGGCACGAACCGGAACGCAGGATCCGGGAACCGGAACACGGACGATGGTGGGCATCGTGGCTGCGGCGGGCATCGGAGTGCCGCTGAGCACGGTGACTGTGCGCATCGGGCACTCGGGTTTGCCCAAAGGCCCGGCGTCGGGTGGTTCGAGCGTGACGCCGACCATCGCACCGACGATGGAACTCGCGGCCAAGGACGCCAAGGCGCAGCTCCTGGACATCCTCGCGAAAGCAGAGAATGTGGATGTCAAAGAGTTCGACATCAAGGATGGCGTTGTCACCCGTCAGGGCCAGAAGTTCTTCGACTGGAAGCAGGCCTGTGCCAAGCTTCCTGTGGACGGAGTCGTCGGCAAGCCCAAGGGCAAGGCGGAAAACGGACCGGGCGGGAACGAGGGCGTGCAGTTCGTCAAGGTCGCCGTGGACACGGAAACCGGTGTGGTGCACGTGCAGCACGTCGTGGCGATCCAGTCCACCGGCAAGGTCATCTTCCGCAAGGGCGCGGAGAGCCAGGTGATCGGGGCCGTGATTCAAGGCATTTCCAACGCACTCTTCGAGACGCAGGTGCTGGATCGAAACGTCGGCACCATGCTCAACGACAATCTCGAGTCGTACAAGATCATGGGGCCGTATGACATGCCCAAGATCGAGACGGTGCTGTGGACGAAGGATCAGGTCGGTGTGCGCGGCTGCGGCGAGCCGGCAATCGTGCCAACTTCGGGCGCCGTCGCGTGCGCCATCTACAACGCGATCGGAAAACCGGTGCGTGATCTGCCGATGACGCCGGATCGGGTGCTGGCCGCTCTGGAAGGAGGGAAGTCGTGAACAGGTTTGCCTTCGCACAACCCAAGACGTTTCAGGAGGCCGCGGGGCTGCTGGCGGATAAGAAATACTCGCTGCCCGTGCTCAAGGGTGGCGGGATCGACTTGATCGACCGACTGAAGGAAGGCATCACGGAGCCGGATGTGGTGGTGAATGTCCGCCACATTCGCGGGGATGGCCCGCCGATTCTGGCGACTCGCGGAAACAAGGGTGCGCTGCGCATCGAAGCAGCAACAACACTCGCGGAGATCGCGGCATCACCAGAGGTGCGTTCCATCGCGCCCGTCCTTGCGATGGCGGTGGAGTGGGCGGCATCGCCTCAGGTGCGAAACGTTGGCACGGCTGCGGGCAACCTGTTGCAGCGCCCGCGCTGCTGGTACTACCGGCATGATCAGTTCGATTGCCTGAAGAAGGGCGGACCGACGTGCTACGCGGTGGGCGGTGAGAACAAGTATCACGCCATCTTCGGCGATGGACCGTGCCACATCGTGCACCCGTCCAACTTGGCTCCTGCGCTCATGATCTGCGATGGTGTCGTGCACGTTGTTGGAGCAGGCCGAAGCGAGATATCGCTCAAAGACCTGTTCCACATGCCTGATGCGGGCGTGACGAGTGAGAACAACCTGAAGCCCGGTGAGGTCATCACGCACATCACATGCGAAGCGGCGCCCACGAGCGGCTTCTATGCGATCAAGGAAAAACAGTCCTTCGACTGGCCGTTGGTGGCGGCCAGCGTTTCGCTGCAACTTGATGGCGTGAAGATCAAATCGGCACGCGTGTGTGCCGGAGCTGTAGCTCCGGTCCCATGGATGTTGCCCAGCGTCGAGGCCGCCCTCAAAGACGTTTCACTCGATGACGATGCGGCATTGCGTTCCGCCTGCGCGAAAGCGATCGACGGTGCCAAGCCCATGACCGAAAATGCCTACAAGCTGAAGTTGCTACCGGTGGCGGTCCGCCGTGCGGTATTGGCGGCTGCGGGACGAAAGACGGAGGTGGATGTATGAGCATTCCTGATAGCCCATTTGACCGGCCTCTGAACATGAAACCCTGCTGCATGCACCTGCGGCACAAGATGATGTACGTCGATCCGCGGCAGATGACGCCGGGGATGGTGGATGACGGGTCGGATACTCGCGTGTTCTTGTGCATGAAGACGCAGAACGCCATTGGGCCGGACGATGGGCGGGTTTCGCCATCGGCGTGCGACTCTGAGGGGCGTGCGTGCTTTCATGGCGCGGGGATGCGAAGCTCGCCGGTCATGCCCACGATCAACGCGGCGAACTTCGGACCAAGTGCATAGCCGCCAGCGTCGCAGACCGGTCTGTATCCGGACCGGAGGCGCAGCAGTTGGTACCAACTGACTGTTCACAAGCCCGAGGTGCGCCCCACGTGGAGCGGGTGTCACTCCGGCTTGCCACCGCTCATGTCGTAGATCCAGGCGTCGCCGTTGCGTTGCCAGTTGTTGACCTCGCCCGCGCCGAAGAACAGTCCGAGCTCTCGCTCAGCGGCTTCGGGGCTATCCGAACCGTGGATCAGATTGAACGAGTTGGACACACCGAAATCGCCGCGGATCGTGCCCGGCGCGGCCTTGGAGCCAAACGTCGCGCCCATCAGGTTGCGGGCGATGGTGATCGCTCCGTTGCCACGCAACGCCAGGACGAGCACCGGGCTGGAGGTCATGAACTTCACGAGTCCGGCGTAGAAGCTCTTGCCCTTGTGCGACTCATAATGACGCTCGGCCAGAGACATCGGGATCGTCATCAGCTTCGCGCCGACAACCTGCAGGCCCTTGTCCTCAAAGCGGCTGATGATCTTGCCCATGAGTCCGCGCTGCACGGCATCGGGCTTCAGAATGATGAGGGTGGTTTCCATGGATTCGCTTCCTTTGTTTGGGGGCGAAGGGTAGCGAGAGGAAGGTGGGGTGACAAGCAGGACTGGCTACATGATGACGAATACACCCAAGGCCGAGGACGAACCACGCCTGCTGATGCGCGCCTACCGCTGTCCCGCTAACCGGCCCCGAAATGCCATTTCTGTCTTCATCTCTTCCGCCCGATCAATATTCAGCGCCATCGGCAGTATCACACTGAACATTGCTCCGCGCCCCAGTTCGCTCTCCACATGAACCTCGCCTTGGAGCATGGTCGTGAGCTCCTTGCAAATGGCAAGTCCCAGTCCCGTTCCGGCGTGGCGGCGCGTGTGGCCGGTGTCAAGCTGCTCGAACTTCTGAAAAATACGCTTCTGGTCCTCGGGGGCGATGCCCGGACCGGTGTCCAACACGCTGATGCGAACGCGGTCCTGCGCTTCGGGCCCTTCGCTGCCGCGCCCGACAAGCCGCTCAGCGCGAAGAATCACCTTTGCCACCGGCACCTTTCCCGAGTGCTTCTCATCGGCGGCTTTCTCGCTGGTGAACTTCACTGCGTTGGAGAGCAGATTGAACACGATCTGCTGGAACTTCTTCGCGTCCGTGTTGATGCTCGGCATCTCCGAAGAAATCTCCGTCGAGAGCTCGACCCCGCCGCGATCGGCCAAGGGTCGGATGAGCGCGATCAGCGCCTCGCACGCATCGCGCACGTTCATCGGCGCCAGCCGCAGATCAAGCTTTCCCGCCTCTGCCTTGGCCATCTCCAGCAACCCCTCGATCATGTCCAGCAGCGAGCGCCCAGCGCCGAGGATGTTCTCGAGGTAGCGTTTGCGCTTCGCGAGCTTCGCCGTGTCTTCCGTTGTAAGCACCGTCATCGTGTTGACTGCGTGCTCCTCCTCCTTCGCCACATTCTCGTGCAGCAGCTCCGCGAACCCGATGATCGAGTTCAGCGGCGTGCGCAGCTCGTGGCTGACATTCGCCAGAAACTCGCCCTTCACGCGGTTCGCTTCGTACAGCGATGTGTTCCGCTCGCTCAGCTCGTTCACCTTCAGGTCCAGCTGCGCGTTGATCGCCCGCAGCTGCTCCTGGCTGGTCGTGATCGCCTCCAGCATCTGGTTGAACGTCTCGGAAAGCTCCTCGAACTCATCGCCCGTACGGATATCCGATCGCGTCGAGATGTTCCCCTCGCGCACCAGTTCCGCGGTCTCCTTCAGCTGCCGCACCGGTGACAGAATCAGTTTATTGGTGATGAGATAGAACACCAGCAGCGCCAGTCCCAGCGCGATCAAGCCCGCGCTGAACAGATACGCCGTGTTCACCAGCAGCTGCGTGCCCGCATACGGGCTGGTCCGCGTCAGCACCGCAACACTCGTGAGCGCACCGCCACGCTGCTCATCGCGCACCGCCTTGGCAAACCGATACTCACGCACGCCCCCCGCCGTCACCCAGCGGGCCTCGTGCAGCTCATTCACCTCCGGCTGGCCCTGCGAACCCGCGAATGCTTTCAGCGCCTTGGCGATGAACTCATCCGCCGCGGCGCCACTCGGCCCGCCGATCAACGCCGCGGCCCGCGCTTCGTCCAGCGCCATCAGCCGAATCGTTGCGTCTCCGATCTCATCTTTGACCCCCCCACCAGGGGCCGCCCGGAGCGGGCCCATGGCCCCACCACCGCGCACCCCGCGTTCCCAGACATCGACGAGCTGCTTGGAAAAATCCTTCTGCGCCTCATCCACAATCGCGTTCATGCGGAACCATGGCACCGCCAGCGCAGCGAGAATAATGAGCACCACGGCCCCGCCGAAGAGAAGCAAGCACTTGTTGGCCAGAGAGATGCCGCGCCACATGGGTGCGATCCTAGCGAATCCGAGTGGTACGGCTCTCCGAGCCGGACGTTTGTATGAGTAGATTCGTCCCACTCGGAGAGCCGGACCACCCGATATCACGCCGCGCCCAGCACGCCCTTCGCCTTTTCCACCAGCCCGGCCATCGGCACGAC
>JBKJOD010000429.1:0-18577 GCA_046593245.1 Phycisphaerales bacterium | reverse complement strand
GCCCTTGGTCCAAGCCGGGATCGGCATGAGCTTCACCTTGCCCTTGAGGCGCGGGATCTCGTTCTTCCAGACGTTGCACATCCAGTCGGGCATGAAATCCGCGACGATGTATCCCTCTTGCTTCAACTGATTGCCGCTGGCGGTGAAGTTGATCGCATCGGCAGCGATGCGCGTCGGGCCGTGGCACCAGGAGACAATCGTTGAGAGCACGTGCGCGTTTGTGGGGGTGGCAATGCTGACGTGCTCGCTTGCATCGAAAAAGCCGCCGCCGGCTTGCAGCAGGAGGACCTCGATGAAGTCTTCCTTGTTGTCCCACAGGTTGAGTAGATAGCGTTTGGGCTGGCCGTCGGGGCCCTTCTCGCTCATCAGGGGCGACATCACGCGAATGAAATCATCCCACGTCTCGATGGTTGAGACATCGATACCCGCCGCTTCCACAAGGTCGGAGCGATAGCCGAGCATCACCGGATGCACATCATGCGGCAGGCCGAAGATGTGGCCGCGCGAGGACCACGGGCTGAACGATGGCGTGTTGATCTGATCGAGCAAGCCCTCGGTGCGCAGCCGCTCTGTCAGATCGGTGAAGCCGACGCTCTCGATCGGGCCGACAAATGCGCGGGCCGCGATGCGGCGCTCGACTTCCAGCAAATCCGCGGTCGGCGTTTCCGCGAGAAAGCCCTGGAGCATCCGGCGTTCCAGCGCGGGGAAACTGAGTAGGGCGATGTCCGGGCGCGACTTCTGCGGCCATGTCGCCACGATCGGGTCATACATCTGCTTGTGCAGGCGTGCGAAGGTCCACATCTGCACGCCGCTGACGGGCGGTTCGTGCATCATCGCAAGCGCGGCGGAAGAAAGCAGCGCAAGACCACCGACCGCCCAGACCGCCAGCGGCATGGAAGCGAATCGCGATGGCCGAACTGTCTTCCGATCCGGCTCAGGCATGGAGTCGTCCAATGGGCCAATCATCCGATACGGAACAGACCGATTCCTATGAGGAAACGTGCCGGATCATGGCATCGCCGGTTCCATCTTGTAGTCCAGAGGCGACCAGAGGACCGCTTTAGTGCTCTTGCCGGTCGCGGTGTTCACCAGTTTCGGGAAGTCGTACTGCGCGACGTGGCCATCACCAAATCCGATATTGGTCGCGCCCTTGAGCGCGTTGGGGTCGCCGGTGCGCTTCGGATGGCGGTAGTACGGAAGATACGACTTCGGAAAGGCACCGCCGCTCTCGGGAGCCTGGGTGAGGTAGTTCAGATTCGGAAACGCGTACCCGCCAAGCCCTGCGCCACCACCGAAACGCAGGCCGGGCATGCCGTAATACCCGATATCCCCGCTTGCGAACCATGTGATGGGCTTGCTGGTGTCCTCAGAAGGAAACGTTCCCCACGCCTCGCCCATAAGCAGGGTTCGGTCGGAGAAATCCACGCTCGTATCAAAGCCCTTGCCGAGTTGATCTTCCTGCGCACGCACAACTGTTGAACCGGGTGCGAAGGTTTGCGCCTGACCGTTTGGGCCGTTCCGCCAGCTGCCCGCGCTGGCCGCCCAGTAGTTCATGCTGTACGAGCGGCCCGCTGCAGGATGGTTCGGGCATTGCATGATGCCGCCGCCGACGGTGTTGTTTTTGGTGTTGCTGGGAAGAAGATTCGTATCATTCATCTGCGGCAGATACTGACCGATGCGTGCCTCGTCGTACCAGATCATGCTGATTTTGCCGGTGTCAAGGTCCGGGATGCTGTCCAGCACGGGGGGAAACTTTCCCTTGTAATCACCGGCGTACACCATCAAAGATGTGACGAGTTGTCGCTGATTGGTCTTGCACAGCACGTCGCGAGCGGCATCGCGTGCCTTGCCCAGTGCGGGGAGCAGCAGCCCCACCAGCAGCGCAATGATCGCGATGACCACCAGCAGCTCAATAAGTGTGAATGCGCCGCGACACCGAGACTGTTGTGTGTTGACTGTACAGTTTGTGTGTGTTGCCATGTGCTCGGATGCTCCTGCCTTCAAGTAACACACGGCGGCGGGCGGCCGCGCCGGACGGGATTAGATGTTGCCGATATCACGGACGGCAACACGCGTGCCGTCCGGAAGAATGCGTATGGAATCGCGCGTCGGGCGCGCGGTAGTTCGGTTGATCTCGAGCATGGTGGCGCGAATCAGCCGCAGTTGCGGGTCGGCCTGACCCTGGACCGAGCGTGTCAGCCAGAGCGCGGCCTCTTCCCCCAGCATTCTGGCGTCCTGACAGACGGCTGTGAATGGGGGCCAGGTGTGCTCGCGGATATCGCTGTCATCAAAGCCGACGATGGAGATATCGCCGGGGATATCGATCTCGAGTTCCTGGCAGCGTCGAATCGCTCCGAGCGTGGCCAGCGGATCGGTGAAAAAAATCGCGGTGGGCGGCTTGGGCAGCCCCATGATTCGGTTGATGGCCGCTGCTCCGCCCTCGAAACTAGCGACGATCTCGAAGAACATGGAGGGATCGACGGGAATGCGGTGCTCGGTGAGCGCCTGGGAGTATCCCTCTCGCCGGTCCTTGTGGTCGGTGTCGGGCACGTTGTGGACGGCGCAGGCGATGCGGCGGTGGCCGAGTTGAATCAGGTGCTCAACAGCGCGGCGGCTGTCGTCGCGGGAATCGCAGCAGATGAAGTTCACTTTCGGGTCATCGAAGCGATCGGCGACGACGATGGATGGGAACCCTTCGGCAGCGATCGCCTGGCAGACGGCGCGGGTGGACTCGAAGGTTCGCAGGATCACGCCGCGCAGACCCTTGCGCATGAAGAACTGGGTGTACGACTCGTCCGCGGCCTTGTCGCGCTGCAAGTTGACGAGCTTGACATCAAACTTCTGCTCGTTGACGCCTCGCATGATTCCGGCGAGTATCGCAGAATCGAAGTCTCCGTAGTCGGCTTTGACGGGGGCACCGGGATAGACCAGACCGATGACGGTGGTGATGCGTTTGCCCACGGCGGGGGAATAGCCGCTCTTGTTGGCTGCGGCGACGACCCGGTCGCGCGTTGAAGGGTCCACGTCGGGGTGGTTGTTCAGCGCACGAGAAACCGTGGCGACCGAGACGTTGGCGATTTTGGCGATGAGTCGTACCGAAGACATGTGTCGGATCCTCTGTTGAAAGCGATGGACGCTTTCAAAGAAATGCGAAGAGCCCCGGACGTGCCATGCGGGCACGCCCGGGGTCGCGTTTCAACAGATTACGGGCAACCGGCAAACCATGCGTTGAGGAAGGAGAAGATGTCGGCAACTTCCAACTGTCCGCTCAGGTTGAAGTCGGCGCGGCAGGACGCCGGGCCAGCGGTGCAGTTGGCCGCGGTGCACGCGGAGGAGTTGCCGCGATATGCGAGGGCGAGCGTCGTGCAGTTGGCCTGCGAAAGCACCACGCAACCACCGGTCGCGGTGTTGCAGCACGCGCCTGGAGGCGCCGGCTGGGGACAGTTGTTGACGGTGCATGTCGAGTTCAGCGCGAGCGGGGTGGTGCCGGAGGGGCAGGCACCAACCATCGCGACCGAGCACGCCCCGCTGGCGGCGCAGCACGCGTTCTGTCCGGGGGCCTGCACAAACGACACGTCGTCGATGAACACCTCAGTGTCGAACATGGGGGTCAAGGGATTAAAGGAGTATGTCTGGATATCGAGCACCAGGTTCGCACGCGCAGCCCCAACAGGAGCCGTGGCGGTCAGGGTGAACTGCTGATAGGAACCCGTCAGAGCGGCGTCGATGCGGGTGGTCAAAGCGAACTGATCGCCGATGATCGTGCCGTTGGTGTCCTGCCATTCCATCCGGTATTCAACCGCATTGTTGATGTTGCCGGCGGTGCGTGCCCAGATCTTCAAGCTGTAGCTCACACCAGGGGAGATGCCCGTAAGGGGCTGCTGCACACCCACAAACGTGTTGCTGTTGCCGGTGGATTGCAGGTGCAGTGCCGCGAGCCCGGTGCGAGGTGCCACGGTGCTGACCGACGCATCCAAGATGGGAGGGCCGCCGAAGAATGACGCCCAGTTTCCCAGTGCTGGCGGGGCCTGGCCGAGGATCGCGTCCTCAAAACCGGCGTTGCCGACGGCCGACTGGGCCATGGCCGTACCGCCGAGACAACACATTGCCGCTGCCGCCAGAAGAGAACAGAGATTCCAACGCATGCTTCTATCTCCATGAAAACGGTGTCTACTCAGAGCAATCCGACGCACCCCATCCGCCGCGCGGAAGAACGTTTGACCAGTCGAACGTACCACGACTGAAACGGTCCTGCAACTGTTTCATCTCAAGATCGTCAAATTTCTCCCAGAGTACGGATTTGTGCACATTGGTCTAAATAGTCTCTCACTCCAGGCAGAGTCCCTGCAGGGGAACGGTCCAAACGAATCCGCAGCGATGCGAGACAGCACGTCATAGAGTGGATTTTTCCAGATTCTCTGGTTTTTTTCGCCCCATTCGTGTCTCTGGCTGGGCATTTGCTCACCAACCGCCCAAGCCGCTGGCGCAAGTCAAAACTCAGGATCGCTGAACTTGTGTCTGAGTATTTACCCGGTCTGCTGAACAGAGGTGGGAACGTCGCGATGCTTTGTCCATAGGAAACCCTAGTTTCGATCGCTCCAGCCATGAAACAGTTGTGGCGTTGTTCCGGACGTGTTACTTTCCATCTGTCCCTATCGCCAGCGTTCGTGCTCGCGTGAGCGCGGCGTTCATGGTGTGTTTCGCATGAGGAGAGAGATATGCGATGCCTCGTTCTTGCAATTTCGGCCGGACTGTTGTCCAGTTCCGGCGCGCTCGCCGTCACCGTCGGCGTGGGTGAATCCACCGCGCCGTGGCTCGGCTATATGAATGTGTTTGAGCTGCCCAGCAACGGCGGCGGGTTCGTATTCGCCAGCGGATGGGGCGTGGGCGATCTCAACGCCACGTTCAATGACGCCGCGCACACCCTTACGCTTTCGCCAAACACCATCGGTGATCCGAACCCGTTCTGGTACACACCCAGCGGCGGCCCCGGCGCGGCGGGCAACAAGGTCATGGAAGCCAATCTGTACCAGCAGGTTGACGATGGCTCGTTGTCCGGGCAAACCTTGACATTCCAGGGCAACGTCCTGTCCAGCACCTACACAACGGCACATGTGGCGAGGGTGTTTGTTCGCGACTTCGCTCCGGACTATTCCTCGGTGAACGAGCTGATCGTTCCGCTGGGTGCCGGCCCGTTCAGCATCTCGCTGGCGACGATTGCCGGTGCGGGCCGCCACGTGCAGTACGGCTTCCAGAGCAAGGGCGTGGACGTCTGGGTGACAGACACCGCTCCGTTCGGCAACGTGCGGATCACGACCATTCCGGCGCCAGCCGGAGTCGCGGTGCTGGCACTCGGTGCGCCGCTGGCGATGCGCCGCCGCCGTCGCTGATTTTTTCGATTGTGGTTTTCCCTCCAGACAGGCCCGTGCGAGAACTTCGCGCGGGCCTGTCCGTTTCTTGTGAGAGAGTTTGCCGCGAATGGCGTTCTCGCATCGTGATATCCTCCCGCACACTCGCGGGGCCATTGTGCGTTCATCACACCGAATCGATCGCCATTTCCGCCGCGCCTTCACGCTCATCGAGCTGCTGGTGGTCATCGCAGTTATCGCACTGCTGGTGGGCATTCTGCTTCCCGCGCTGGGCTCCAGTCGCGAGGCGTCGCGGAGCGTTGTGTGCCTGAGCAACCTGCGCCACAATGCCTTGCTGTGTCAGCAGTATGCGGATGAGAACAAGGGCTTTGGCCCGGCGATTGGTCAGCCGTACGCCGCGCTTCCTAACTGGGCACTGCTCATCCAATCCGCGTCGGGGCGTGGCGGGGACACTGCCGACGATCTGTACCACACGCGTTCGGCGCTGGTGTGCCCGACAATCGCGGGTGTCTATGCGCAGCAGCCAATGGTTCGCACGTACGGGATGAACGCTACCGGCCACGCGGGGTTGCCCGGCGATCCGGACAACTACGACGACGCCACTCGTCCCGGATACTTGCGGCTGGACGGCACGGCGACGCCCATCGGCGCTCCGCTGCTGATGGACACCGCCGTGCCACCAGCAACCACCAGCAATCCGCCGCCGCCGACGCGCACCGCGAGCATGGTGGATTTTCGCCAGCCCACGCACGTTCAGCAGCGGCTCGGCTGGTTTCACAGCAAGCAGTTCAACGCGGTGTTTCTGGATCTCTCGGCGCGGCGCGTGAAGCAGGTGGAATCGGCGTGGTCAACGCCGCTGCCGTGAGCAGATCGCACGGTCGCGGCGGATCACGGCCTCTGCGGCGTGGCCTGGGCTTGGGTCTTTGGCGCATACCTGACGCGCCAGATGCAGTTGCCGCCGTCATCGGCCATGATCAGCGCGCCGGAGGAATCCACTGTCACGCCAACGGGGCGCCCCCAGACATCGCCGCTTTCGGTCACGAAGCCGACGAGAAAATCCTCATACTCGCCGGTCGCCTTGCCATCGTTCATCGGAATCGCGATGACTTTGTAGCCGGTGCGTCGCGCGCGATTCCACGATCCGTGCTCGGCGGCGAACGCCCAGCCGCGGTACTTTTCAGGAAACTGTGTGCCGGTGTGGAACGTCATGCAGAGCGAGGCGGAGTGCGATTGAATGAGCACATCGGGCACGATCACTTTGTCCGCGAGTTCGGGGTGCTTGCCCTTGTGGCGCGGGTCCTCGTGGTTGCCGATGTAGTAGAACGGCCAGCCGTAGAAGCCGCCCTCCTTGATGCTGGTGATGTACTCAAACGGCAGATCGTCGCCCAGGCCGTCGCGCTCGTTGACCGAACCCCAGAGAGCGCCTGTCTTCGGCTCGATCGCCAGCCCGACCGCGTTGCGGAGGCCGGTTGCGTACTCGCGCCGGCCCGTGCCATCGGGGTTGAACTCCAGCACCGCGGCACGCTCCTTCTCCTGCTTGGGGTTGTCGTCGTTGTTTGAGAGCGACCCGACGGAGACGAGCATCTTCTTGCCATCCTGAGTGAACACGATGTCGCGCGTCCAATGGCCGCCGCCGCGCAGGCGACCGCCGCCGGGAAGGTCCGGCACGATCACCTGCGGCTCACCCGTGGCCTTGAGATCGCCGTTCTTGTACGCAAATCGCACCACGGAATCGGTGTTCGCAATGTATACATACTCCGGATTCGGGCCCGGCGGATAGAACGCGATGCCGAATGGTTGACTGAGCTTGCTTGCAAACGTTTCCTTTTCGGTCACCTTGCCGTCGGGGCCTTGGCGCAGCGCCTTGATGCGCCCCGGGCCGCTCTCGGCGAGGAACAAATCACCGCTCGGAGAGGCGATGATCTTGCGCGGGTTGTTGAATCCCTCGGCAAGGAGTTCCACCTCGAACCCCGCGGGTGCCTTGGGCCAGGCATCCTTGGGGCGCTTGACCATGTTTGGACCGTTGTCGCTGGACTTGGTCTCTTTGGGCCTGGGGAGGTCGTTCACGGTGATGTGCCGGCGCACGCCGGGGGCATCGGTCGTCCAGTCTCCAAACGCGTCTTTGCCGGTGCGTGTCTTCGCGTCGGTGCCGCCGCCGCTGGTCGCCGCGTCCTTGGGCTGTGCACACGCAACGGAGCAGCCCACCCACACACCCGCCATCGCCGCCACTGTTCCCACCACCGCAACGCAACGCATGGACACGGACAACATACAGAGCCCTTTCAACAGTTTGGATTCATGTCGCGCGAGAGTGTATCGCACGCCGCCGCACGCGCGCTGCGCAGGCGCATTATCATCCGGTCCTGGTGTCAAAGCGTGCTCAACACATCCCCGTGCTGCTGGACGAAGTGCTGGACGCGATCGACCCGCGCCCCGGCCAGACCATTGTTGATTGCACACTTGGCCTGGGGGGCCACTCCGCGGCGATGCTGCAACGGCTCTCCCCCGGCGGTCGTTTGATCGGCATCGACTTTGATCCCTCGAACATCGAAACCGCCCGCACGCGGCTGGAAGCACTCCGCGCTTCTGGCTACGCGACCTCCCTCGATCTCTATCACAACAACTTCGCCGCGCTGCCGCAGGTGCTTGGGGAAGCGGGCATAGAAGTTGGCACGGTGGACGCCGTGCTCGCTGACATCGGGGTGGCCAGCACGCAGATCGACGACCGGGCACGCGGCTTCTCCTACCGCAAGCCCGGCCCGCTGGACATGCGCATGGACCCCACCCGCGGCCAGCCCTGTTCCGTTCTCATCAACCGAATCAGCGAATCGGCCCTCGCCGAAGCGCTGCTCGAGCTCGGGGATGAGACGGATGCGGCGGATATCGCGCGGCTGATCGTGCAGCGCCGCGCTCTTGAGCCCATCACCCGTACCGAGCAGTTGATGGCCATCGTGTGCGAGGCACGATACTTCACCGTGGAACGCGCGGCGAACGCGAAACTCCACCCCGCGGCCAGAACTTTTCAGGCACTCCGCATTCTCGTCAATCGGGAGCTTGCCAATCTGGATCGACTGCTCACCGTGCTGCCGAGCGTGCTGAAACCCGGGGGCGTGGCGGCCATCATCACGTTTCACAGCGGCGAAGATCGGCGTGTCAAGGCGTCATTCAAGGATGGACTGCGTGCCGGGAAATACGCGAGGGTCAGTATGGAGGCGATGGTCGCGCATGCAGATGAGCTCCGCGTGAATCCGCGAGCGCGGGCCGCGAAGCTGCGGTGGGCGCGTCGGGCGTAGTTTCTTTTCGTTTCTCTGCTTTGCTTGCTTCGCTTTCTTCGCGTGGACCTATGATCTCTGCTGCCGCCCAGCACTTTTGCTGAAACGAGGCGTGGCTCTGCACCATCTGACCACCTCCCGCACGCTCAAACGATCTGCTTTGAGCGGCATCTCCGCGTTTCCGGCACAGGACGCGGTTCATGGATCTGGCTTTCTTGCCCGGGAGCTATTCAATGTCGAAGCCCACGCCACTTCTCCTCCACTTGCACAGTAAGTTCCGCGAAGTTCTCGGAGAACCTTCGAGTATGTTGGAGCTCGACAGCCAGTGGTCGCTCCGTGCCGCGCCCAAGGCGCCGGCCATCTTTGTGCTCGTCAACGGTTCGTACGAGAAGCCGGCGGTCTGGATCTTTGATCCTTTCGCGGCTGAAAACGTGTGGCGCACCTCGATCACCTCCGAATGGGAAGTGGACGACGCCCTCAGCGACATCCAGAGTCGCGTGCGGGCCGCGAGCAGCGCATGGGAAGCGAAGTAGCACGCGATTGTTGCAGCGATCCCACGTGCGTTGGCAGCATCTGCTGGTACACGCCTGAGGATCGATGCGGAGAAAGTGAGGATTCTTGTGGACCCTGATACTCCAACGCCGCCACATGACGATCCGACTGGTCCGCCGCCCCCCACAGCGGACCAGCGGCAAATACTCAAGGGCAAGCAGCGGCTTGAGCAGATGGGCACACTGGTGGCCGGCGTGGCCCACGATGCCATCAACCTGTTTCTCCGCCTGCACATGCTGCTTGAACATATTGAGAACACGGAGCTGACCGAGGACGCCCGAGAGGATCTCAAGGCCGTTCGGCTGATCATCTTGCAGTTTCAGAACTCGGTGGTCAATCTCCGCTGGCTCTCCACAGATTCCACCCGCAGTCTTGCAGCCACCGAAACCCTCGACCTGCACGAGTGGGCGGTGGATGTCGCGGCGTTTCACAGACTCATGCTCCCTGACAGCATCACGCTGGTGCTGGACGTTCCACGCGAGCTGTCGCGGGTGCGCATCAGTGCCGCCGCGCTCTCGCAAGCGGTCTTCAACCTGATTCGCAATGCGCAGCAGGCCATCACTTCCGCGAACAGACCGGGCCAGATCCTTATTGCCGCGCGGCCGATCTCAGATGGCAGGATCATCGTTTCCGTGCAGGATGACGGCCCGGGGATGTCGGCGCAGACGCTGCGGCACAGCACCGAAACATATTTCACCACCCGCGCAGAGGGCAGCGGACTGGGTCTGGCCCTGGTCCGCGAACTCATTACCAGCAGCGGGGGAAGTGTCGCCTTTCTTTCGCCGCCTATCGGCCAGCCCCACGGCACCCTGGTGCTGCTCACCCTTCCGCACGCACCGTGATGCAGCGCGGGCTGGCTGCGAGATTCACTTCGCACCCATTTCAAGCGGTTGTTCGCCATCGATACTCACACCATGAGCACTGCGACGGCGATGCGGTTGCACGCACTCAGAGGTGTGCGGTCATCGCTCTTTGGGCGCGACGGATAAATTTCGTGTAGGCGTGACCGTCATGCTGACTGGCCCCATCAGGTGGTCAGCTGCCTCGCGCCCAAAGACAGACTCGCCCGCGGCGACGCGACGAATGGTGTCGATGATGGTTTCCGAGCACTCGCCTTTGCAGAGATAGCCGCGAATACCGATGTCCATGGCACGCTGGGCGAGATGCTCATCGGAGGTCCCGGAGAGCACGATCACGCGGCTGTTGGGCGAGCACGTATGCAATGTCTCAATCATCTGGATGCAGTCTTGACCGGGCATCAGCAAGTCCAGGAGCACCACGTGCGGGAACCATGAGAGCGCGATCCCCTTCATCTCGGCGGCGTTCTTCGCCCAACCCAGCCAATGGATTCCCTCAAGCCCCAGAAGCTTGCGCTCCAGTGCCTCGGCGACGTACAGATTGTCTTCGACACACATCACGCGAATAGACTCGCTATCCATCGCGGCACCACCCTTTCAAGGACCTCACCTGCGCAGCATACCCAAGGCGGTGTGGTGGAATGTGTCCTTTTTCACGGAATTAGCTAGTGAGCGAGGGAAATCAGCGGCAATTCCCGAAAATGGGGGGAGATCTAGCAAAACTCAATGTGGTATTCGCAGGCCGACGGCTCTGAGGGTTGACTGACGGCTGCTCGGTGCGCGGGTGTCTGCGTGCATGCGGAGGGCGAGTGTGGCCGGGGGTGGCCGCATCGACTTGCGAATCACCCACCCGCTCCGCGGCCGCACTCCGGGCAGAGCGCGTCGGACACGAGACCGGCGCGGCTGTAGTTGCACTTCGGGCAACGACCATTTCGAGCGCGCCGGCGAGCCACCATCTCCGGCGTCCTCGCCGCGCCGGCCGTGAGCAGTGCGGCCGCTGCTGGCACCCAGAGCGGAACGCTGACCAGCGTCCCGAATGAGTCGGTGCTGAGAGCACACCACCATCTGAACCTCGCCGAGTCGGGATCGCGCACGGTCAGGCCCGGGCCAGTCCTGCTGATGGTGTTTCCCTCCCACACGGCGCGCGCATCAAACCACATGACATGCAGCCGCCCCGCCCGGAGCAGCACCTGGGCGCGGCGTGGCACCATCCACGACGGGTACCACCACGCACTTGCAATCCACATCGCACACAGCAGCAACGCGGTCGCCGCGCCTGCCCACTTCACCACGTTCTTTGCGCGCGAACACCGCTGCATCCGAACATGATACTTCCGATCTCCGCTCCTGACCTCCCTTCGCGCCTTCGCGGCTCTGAGAGTCTTTCCCCTCGGATGTCCTCCGCTTTTTCCGCTGGTTCGGAGTTCCTTCTTGCTCTGAACACGCCGGAATCCGCGTCTGCTATCCTCCTTCCGCGAGCACGACCCATGAACCGCAACGACTGGCAGACCAATCTCGAACTCGTCAACGTTCTCATGCGGAACGTCAGTCGCGAGACGGACCCGCAGTCTCTGGTGCGCGCGTACGCCAAGGGCGTCAGCTCGCTCTTTTCCGTGGACCACTCCGTCTCCGTCAGCCGCCGCGAGCTGGAGAAGCCGTGGTATCGCATCACCCGCTCGCGCAGATTTACCAAGGACATCAACCCGTGGGAGCAGCGCCACGAGCTGCCCGCGATGATGGGCGGCCTGCTGGGGGAGTGGTTCTACGCCGAGAAGCCGATGTTCATCGAGGACTTTGAGCCAGATGAGAACGACCCGGCGTACTTCCACCTGCGCGATGTGCGCACCGTGTTTGTCATGCCGCAATATGAGCAGGGCGTCGCGCTCAACGCGACGATGCTTTTCTGGACTGATCCGAGCCGCGTGGATGTTGAGCAGCTTCCCAACGCGCTCTGGCAAGGCAACCTCTTCGGCCGCACCACGCACGCGCTGGTGCTGAAGAAGGAACTCTCGCAGGCGTACGAATCACTGGACCGCGAGCTGCAAGTCGTTGGTGCCATGCAGCGCTCGCTGCTGCCGCAGGAACTTCCGGAGATTCCCGGCGTGGAGCTGGCGGCGGAGTATCGCACCTCGCAGCGCGCCGGCGGCGATCTGTACGATCTGTTCCCGATGGCGGATGGATGCTGGGGCATCTTCATCGCCGATGTGAGCGGCCACGGCACGCCCGCCGCCGTGATCATGGCCATCACCCACGCGCTGGCGCACGCCCACCCCGGCCCGCCCGATCCGCCCTGCAAGCTCATGACCTTTCTCAACCAGCGCTTGAGCGCGGACTACACCTCGCGCACGCCCGCCTTCGTCACGGCTTTCTACGGCGTGTACAACCCGAAGACCCGCACGCTGAGTTTCAGTAACGCGGGCCACCCGCCCCCACGCATCGTCCGCGGCCAGCGCATCCTGCAACTCGAAAGCGCCCGCGGCCTGCCGCTGGGCGTTGAAGAGTCCGAGCGCTACACCGACGCGAGCATCCAGCTCGAACCCGATGACTTCCTGCTGCTGTACACAGATGGGATCTCCGAAGCGTTCAACATGTCCAGCCAGCTCTTCGGCTTCGCGCGGCTGGACCAATCGCTGACCGCGCGGCACACCACGGCGCGGGATGTGATCGACAACGTCCTGAACTCCGTCAACGCCTTTGCCCAAGGCCGCCCGCCCGCCGACGATCAGACGATGCTCGCCATGCACGTCCTCTGATGCACGTCGCACACCGAGGCGCGGGCGCAAGCCCGGGCAGCCCCGCGCGACGGACGTCGAACTGCGCGGGCTTGCGCCCGCGCCTCTGTTCATCAACTCTGTTCGATCCATGTCCGGCAGGTCGCGATAAAAAACGCGTCCGCATCGCCCGATCGACGCCGCACGCACCGCTCAGGGTTTCCGGAGATCGTGCGTCAGGAACAATTCGGCGTCATTCAGGAGCGAACCGACGCCAGTCAGTGACAAACGCACCCGTGTCTGCTCCAAACTGACACCAGTTTGCGACACACCGACGTCAGTCAGGAACAAACAGACACCGGTGCGCGGCAAACGCACGCCGGTCAGCTACGCACGGCCTTCCGTCAAAGACAAACGCACGCCCGTCAGCAACCGACACACCCCCGCCGCGCTCACTCGCTCATCCCCTCCCCACATTCCCGGGGCGTTCCATCGCCCCCCTATTCTTGCACCCACCATTTTCCCCCTTTCACTCAAGTCCCCTTCTTCTCCACTCCTCAACCCCTCCACTCCTTTTCTCACCCGCCTTCCCACTTCCCACTCCCCACTCCCCACTGCCTCCCCCCATGCCCGACCCCCGCGACACTCCCGCGATGCGTCAGTACTTCCGCTTCAAGCGGCAGCATCCTGACTGCGTCCTGCTCTTTCGCATCGGCGACTTCTACGAGATGTTCGACGACGATGCGGTGAAGGTCTCCAAGGCGATCGGCCTCACGCTCACGCAGCGCACCGAGGGCGTTCCGATGGCGGGGATGCCGTATCACCAGCTTGAGACGTACCTGCGCAAGCTGCTCAACGCGGGCTTCCGCGTTGCCGTCTGCGAGCAGACGCAGGATGCCGCCGACGCCGCGAAGGGCGGGGGGGCCGTCATCGAGCGCGCCGTGACGCGCGTGCTCACCCCCGGCACGCTCGTCGATGAGGGCCTGCTCGACTCGGACGCTTCCAGCACGCTCGCCGCCGTCTGCTTCACCGGCGAGGGCGATCATTCTCCGGCCGCCGTCGGCGTCGTCGATCTCTCCACCGGTCGGTTCGAGGTCTTCGCCGCGCCGAGTGAAACGCTGGGCGATGAACTGTCGCGCCGCCGCGTGACGGAACTGCTGTACAGCCAGACCGCCGACGGAAACCCGCCGACTCGCGTCAAGAACATCCTCTCCGTCCTCGGCATCAGCGGCACGCCTCAACCCTCCTGGCACTTCCGCCAGGACGAAGCCCGCGAAGCCCTGCTCAAGCAATACGGCGTGCTCACGCTCGACGGATTCGGCTTGGGCGCAGATGACGAAGCCATCCGCCCCGCCGGCGCGCTCATTCGCTACTTGCTCGCCACGCAAGCCCTCGGCGACGGCTCTTCTTCACATCCCACATCCGACATCCCACATCCCACATCATCGCGCCTCGCCCACCTCCAACCCCCGCGCCGCGATGAGGCCTCCACCTTCTGCATCCTCGACGGCACCACCCTCCGCTCGCTCGAAGTGCTAAGAACCATCCGCCCGACTTCCAACACCGCGACATCAGATGACTCCGACGGCTCCCTTCTGGGCGTCTTTGCATCCTCTCGCACCTTCCCCGGCTGCCGCACCAGCATGGGCAAGCGGCTGCTCCGCGAATGGCTCTGCCGCCCGCTCCGCGCGGTCGCCCCCATCCAGGCCCGCCAGAAGTGCGTCGCCACGCTGATCGAAGATCAGCAGTCGCGTACCAACCTCACCACCGCGCTCGATGGCGTGCAGGACATCGCCCGCATCGCCGCGCGGCTGGCCCTCGGCCGCGCAAGCCCCCGCGATCTCTGCGCTCTCGGCCGCTCCCTCGCGCAGATCACTCCCGTCGCCGACGCCATCACCAACGCCCCCGCCTTCGCTGCGCACCTCGTAACGATCACATCACTTCGCGAGCAACTCGAACCCCTCGCCAAACGCATCGCCGATCGCTGCGTCGACTCCCCACCCCCCCACCTCCGCGACGGCGGCCTCTTCAAGGACGGTTTCGACGCCGAGCTCGATGAGGCCCGACGCCTGGGTCGCGATGCCGCCGGTTGGATGGCCGAGTATCAGGCCAAGCTCATCGAGCAGCACCAGCTCCCCTCCCTCAAGGTCGGCTACAACAAAATCTTCGGCTACTACATCGAGCTCCCCAGCGCGCAGTCCAAGCGCGCCCCCGACGCCTTCACGCGCAAGCAGACCCTCAAGAACGCCGAGCGCTACATCACCCCCGAGCTGAAGGACTTCGAGTCCCGCGCTTCCACCGCCGAGCAGCGCGCCCTCGCCCGCGAGCAGTCCCTTTTCGAAGACCTCTGCGCCCGCGCCCGCACCCTCATCCCCGCCATCTCCATCTTCGCCGACACCCTCGCCGAGCTGGATGCCCTCGCCTGCTTTGCCGACAAAGCCCAGCGCCGCCGCTGGATCAAGCCGCAGATCGTTGAGGAACCCATGCTCGCGTTGGAGCAAGCCAGGCACCCGGTGCTTGACGAGCGGCTGGAGAACTCGTTTGTGCCCAACGACCTCTGGTTGGGATCAAGGGATCGTGGGATCAAGGGATCAAGTGAAGGCACCGATTTCCCCGCCTCGATCCCTGGATCCCTCGATCCCTCGATCCCTTCCCCCCCTCTCGCCCTCATCACCGGCCCCAACATGGCCGGCAAATCCACCTACATCCGCACCGCCGCGCTGCTCACGCTGCTCGCCCACACCGGCTCGTACATCCCCGCCGACCACGCCGTCATCGGCCTCACCGACCGCATCTTCACCCGCATCGGCGCCGACGATGCCCTGCACGCCGGCCAATCCACGTTCATGGTCGAGATGACCGAGACCGCGCGAATCCTCAATCACGCGACGGCACAATCGCTGATCATCTTGGACGAGATCGGGCGCGGTACCTCAACCTTGGACGGCCTCTCGCTGGCGTGGGCCATCGCGGAAACGCTGGCAACACCGCGCCAGTCGAGTCTCGGGGTTCGGGTCTCGGGTCTCGGGTCGGGGGAATCGAACTCGAAACCCGAGACCCGAAACCCGAGACCCGACGCCCCCCGCACCCTCTTCGCCACCCACTACCACGAACTCACCGACCTCGAAGAGCTCCTCCCCGGCCGCGTCGCCAACCTCCACGTCTCGGTCCGCGAATGGAACGATGACATCGTCTTCCTCCACCGCATCCTCCCCGGTCGCACCGACCAGTCCTACGGCATCCACGTCGCCAAACTCGCCGGCCTCCCCGCGGCCACCATCTCCCGCGCCCGCGAAGTCCTCGAAACCCTCGCCGTCCACCACCACGGCCCCAGTTCTCCCCCCTCCCCCGCCATGGCGGGGGAGGTGTCACAAGCGAAGCGAGTGACGGAGGGGGTCGCAGGGGCACGCACCCGCAAGTCCGCGCCCACTTCCCCCCAACCCCAACTCTCCCTCTTCACCGAGTTCCTCTCCCACCCCGCCATCGCCGCGCTCCACGAAATCAAACTCGACGCTCTCACGCCGCTGCAGGCGTTTGATGAGCTGCGGAAGTTGAAGTCGATGACGGATGACGCCGAGTCGGCGCGCTGAGTCAGCACGCACGCTCTGTCATTCCAAGTCCGACCCGTTCCACCATATTTTGCCACTTCGGCGAACGCCGGTTCGGCCGCGCCATGCCAACAAGTGACCATGACTCACTTCTGAATTTCAACATCCCTTCCCCCACCCCTCCCTCCATCCTCCACCACTACCATCCACCATGCCCCTCACCCACTACACCACCCTCGGCCGCTTTGGTCTTCGCGTCTCCCCCCTCTGCCTCGGCACCATGACCTTCGGCCTGGACTGGGGCTGGGGGTCGGATGTCGCTGACTCGCAGAAGATCATGGACGCCTATATCGAGCGCGGCGGCAACTTCCTCGATACGGCCAACATCTACACTAAGGGTCACTCCGAGAAAATCATCGGCGACCACCTCGGCCGCGACCCGCACAAGCGTGACCGCCTCGTCTTGGCCACCAAGTTCATGGGCAACATGTACAGCGGCGACCCGAACGGCGGCGGCGCGGGCCGCAAGGGAATCATGGCCGCGTGCGAGCAGTCGCTTCGCCGCCTGCAAACCGACTACATCGATCTCTACTGGATGCACTTCTGGGATGACCAGACCCCGATGGAAGAGACCATGCGCGCTCTCGACGATCTCGTCCGCGCCGGTAAGGTTCGCTACGTTGGCTTTTCAGATACTCCCGCGTGGAAGTGCACGCAGGCGCAGATGCTTGCCGAGATGAAGGGCTTCGCTCCGCTCATCGCGCTGCAAATCGAATACTCACTGCTTGAGCGCACCGTCGAGGCCGACCTCATTCCCATGGCCATCGAGATGGGCATGGGTGTGACTCCGTGGTCCCCGCTCAAAGGCGGCGTGCTCAGCGGCAAATACACCCGCACCAATCAGCCCCCGCCCGGGCGCGGCGAGTGGGTCGCCAATCACCTCAAGGACAAGGCCTTCGAGATCATCGACGCGCTCATCGCCATCGGCAAGCAGGTCCACGCAACACCCGCTCAGGTCGCGCTCAACTGGGTGCAGACCCGCGCTGGCGTTGGCTCCGGCGGCAGCACCATCATTGGTGCACGAACGATGGAGCAGTTGCTCGACAACCTCGGCGCGCTCGGCATCCATCTGTTGCCAGAACACTTCGCCACACTCGATGAACTCAGCAAGCCCGCGTTCCCTTTCCCGCACGAGTTCCTGAAGTTCACCGTCAATAACGTTCAGGGAGGCACAACAGTTAACGGCCGCCCGAGCAAGGCATGGAACCTCTCACCGCAATCCGACAAGGAACTCTGGTAACCCTTCATCTTCACCTCGCCCCTTCTCCTCTTCCCCTCCACTCCTCCACTCCAAGCGCCCCACCACCCATGACTCACATCTTCTCCCCCGAGTTTCTCAAGTCCAAGTTCGCCGCTGGCATGCCGTACGAGCAGTACGTCGCCTCGGGCAAGACGCACGAGCAGGCCAACTGGCACGCCTTCTCCGAGCGCGTCTCGCTCACCGCGGCGCAGAACGATCTGGTCGGCGGCTTCACTCGTCGCATCAACGTTCTTTGCATCTCCGGCACCTGGTGCGGCGACTGCGTGCAGCAGGTTCCGTTTCTCTCTCACATCGAGAAGGCCAACACCGCCCACATCACGACGCGCTTCCTTGATCGAGACCTGCACGCCGATCTTTCCGCCCCACTCAAGATCTGCGGCGGCTCGCGCGTCCCGGTCACGCTCTTCCTCAATGAGGACTTCGACTTCCTCGCCCACATGGGCGACCGAACCCTGAGCCGCTATCGCGTTCTGGCCGCGCGCCAGCTCGGCGGCACCTGCCCGCTCCCCGGGGCGCCTGTCCCTGCCGACGAAATCGCCATGCAGCTTGCCGAGTACATCGGCGAGTTCGAGCGAGCCCACTTGATGCTCCGTCTCTCGACCAAAATGCGTCAGCGCTACGGGGATTGACCGAACAGGAAACGAATATGCAAGCTGTGATCCTGCAATGACTTACCAAGGGCGCGTGGCTTCCTTTGCGCAATTCGCAGGATTCCGGTTGACAACCCACCCTGTTTGTGGCACTATGTGTTCTGAGAATGGACGGAGAGAGAGATCACTCCCCCAACTCATCGATGTAGTCTCGCCACGTGGCGCGGCTGTATTCAAATCGTCCCGCGGCTGTCGCCGCGTGGATTTGGCTTGTTTGTTGGGCACAGCGGGCGAAAGCCCGTGATACAGAGGAGAGAAGAGACATGCGCGCTATTTCCATGACCCTTGCTGCTGTCG
>JBKJOD010000474.1:0-4181 GCA_046593245.1 Phycisphaerales bacterium | reverse complement strand
GGGCAGTGGGCGCGGAGTGTAGCGATTGGAAAGGGGGCGTTGCGCAGATGTGTGGCCAGATGTCCCTGTTGCAACATCACGGGCGAACAAGCCGCCCGTGCCCCCCTCTGCGAGCTCCTGCGTGTCGCCCTACTGTCGCCCCATGACGGACTTGGAACGAAAGCGGCTGCCGACGGATACCGACGACGGGATGCTGCTGATCATCAGCGGGCCATCGGGCGTGGGGAAGACGACGATCACCCGCGCGGTGGAACGGTCGATTCCCGGGGCGGTGTTCAGTGTCAGCGCAACGACGCGGCAGCGGCGGCCGAGCGATGTGGAGGGCGTGGACTATCACTTCGTGGATGACGCGGAGTTTGACCGCATGGTGCGAGCGGATGAGTTTCTCGAATGGGTGGGACTATTCGGGAAGAAGTATGGCACGCCGCGGAAATGGGTGGATGAACAACTGGCACGCGGGCGGTTGGTGATTCTGGAGATTGACGTAGTAGGGGCGGTGAAGGTAAAGAAGAAGATGCCGCAGGCGTTTGGGTTGTTCGTGGAGCCGCCGAGCGAGGGCGTGCTGCTGGAACGGCTGCGGGCGCGGAAGCGAGAGGGGGAGGAGGAGATCCAGCGGCGGTTCGCGGAAGCGCAGCGGGAGATTTCGGATGCGAAATCGTGCGGGGTGTACGACACATTCATCGTGAACGATCATCTGGAGCTGGCGATCCAGCAGGCGATCTCGGCGGTACTCGGGGCGATGGCGCGGAAGCGGGTGGGGGGAGTGCGGGAGTGAGTGGGCAGTGGGCAGTGCGCAGTGGGCAGTGGGCAGTGGGATGATTGTGGAAATTCTCGCGCAATCCGCGTAATCGATTCGGGCCGCGGCGGCCCGGACACGGCTCTGGAGAGCCGTGCCGCCAGGGAACATGGGCTGGAAAGAACCATGGCACTTCAAAAAGCAAACCGCCCCCGGAGGCAGGTGGGGGCGGTTGCATGGGGGAGGATGAGAAGTCGTTGTTGGTGTGCGTAGCTCTCACACGTTCTACGAAGAGTGCTGAGGACGAGTTCGTGGGGGTGGTGGATTTTCTTTTGGTGCAGTGATTCTCGGGGAAATCGCGGCCATTCGCGGGATTTGATCGCAGACTCGCTCATCCCGGGTGTGGCTCAGGGGTGGGCGGCTTCGGCGGGGGTCATGCTGCCGTACATGAACTCCTCCTGGATGATCTTGCCGTTGAGGACGGTGTAGACGCCGATCTCCTCCATGATGGTGCGGCGGCCGGTAGCGTTGTCTTTGATGTCCATGCGAAACTTGACGGAGAAGCCGGTGGCTCCGACGTACGGGCCTTCGGCGTGGCCGCCAAGAGGCGTGTTGCCCTTGGACCAGAACTTGTTCTTGGCTTCGACATTTTTGTAGCCCTTCCAGAGCATGCCGCCGCCCTCGATACCGACGAGGTCTTTGGACCAGAGCTTGGAGTTCAGCTCCCACTTGCCGGCGTTAAAGCTGGCGACGAGCTCCTTGCCGATCTGCTCGGAACTTGCCCCCTTGCCGGTATTGATGGGCTCGGGGTTGCCGGGGTATGCGGGGGCGGGAGAAGCCAGCTTTTTTGCCCCTGATTGCTTGGTGGGCTTGGGTGATTTGCTGGCAGACTTTCCTGTGTTTTTCTTCTTGGCCATGAGAGCGGGCTCCTGTGGAAGTGATGAGTGAGTGGTATAGCGCGCGGGAACAGAATGGAACAGCACAACCACGCGAGAAGTTTGCGAAAAGAAAAACGGGCGAGCACGCGGAAGCGCGGCTCGCCCGGGGGCGAAGCGGGATGTCGGCGAAGGCGCGTTACTGGCAGCCGGCGAACCAGGCGGAGAGATAGTCAAAGATGTCCTGAACTTCGACGGAGCCGGAGCGATTGAAGTCCGCGGGGCAGGAGCCGCCCGCGCCAGGAATGGTGGCACGGAGAGTAACAGTGATGGATCCGGTCGTAGTGGAGGCATTGGTGACGCCGAAGTCGTCGTTGTAGGTGTTGGCCGCGGCGAAGGGGCAGACGGCGAGGTAGTAGGTGCCGGGGTCCAAAGAGCCGCTGGCGCCGACGAGTGCGTCGGGGACGGTTGCCCCGAGGGGGACGGAGGTGCCGAAGGAGAGAACGCTCAGCCGATTGCTGCCGGAAACGTCGTCGTTGAAGGCGATGCGCTGGCCGTCGGAGTTGTAGAGCGCGATCACGGTGTCCGTGATGGGGCTGAAGAAGCCGGTGGAGGTGTTGATTGCCAGAGCGTTGCCATGGCCGACGGCGCCGATGAAATCGGCGGTGTGGAATCGATACCACTTGACGGCGTTGGGGATGAACGAAGCTGTAACGCTGCGCTGTCCGGTGGAGATCACACCCAGGTCTTCGGAGCTGGAAAGAAGATACGGGGCGGCGGGAGCATCGTTGAAGGTTATGTTGAAGGTTTTCCAACGGACATCGGCGCCCACGCCGTCGTCGAAGGTCTCGAAGAACTCGAAGGTCCAGGTGCCGCTGGAGGACCAGCCGGCAGGCGGGGCACCCAGACTATCGCTGTCAGAAAAAACGGTTCCAACGGGTTGAAGTGTGTTGTCAAAGGAGATGCCCAGAGTGAACACAGGGCCCATGCCCGCGGGGGGCGTGACTTTGACGTGGGCTTCCGAGAATGCGGTGTTGGCGATGAGCGTCTGTAGGGTGCCGGAGAAATCGATGCGCTTGAGCGGGTATCCGCCGGTGAGCGTGACGGTTCGGATCGTGTTGGAAGGGTTTCCGACTGTACCGACGGAATCGACGTTCGCGAAGGAGGCGGTTGTGCGGGAGCCAGCGAGTGCTGTCGCGGAAGAGCAACAGCAAAGAAGGAGGAGGAGCAGCGTGCGGAACGAATGCATTGAAGAATTCCTGTGCTTGAGGGATAACTTTGGACCGCCGCGGTGCGGCGAGCTTCCGAGGGCCAATGCGACGGAAACGCGCACCGCGGCTAACCCGAGGGCGGAAACTGCAAAAACATCAGTTGGGATACTGTCCGGGTGGAGGCCGCGTGCTTAGCTGATGCTGAGCGTCGGGGTGGTGTGGCCCTTGCGCATGGAGGCCAAGGCGGTCTGGTTCTCGATGCTCGTGACCAGCCGCGCCAGAGCATCGGCGAGGGGCTTGTTGCGCGGCGAGATATCGGTGAAGTTGGCGATGGGGTCGCCGGAATCCGAGTTCTGGCGGAGGGCGGTGTTGATGGGGACTGCGCCGAGGAAGGGAACGCCGAGGCGCTGGGCCATGAGCTGCGCGCCGCCCTTGCCGAAGATGTCGTATTCCTTGCCATCGTCACCGATGAAAAAGGACATGTTCTCGACCACCCCGAGAACATCGATGTTGAGCTGCTGGAACATGCGGGCGGCGCGAACGGCATCGTCCTGCGCGACTTTCTGCGGCGTACAGACCACGACCGCGCCGGTGAGTGTGAGCGTCTGCGCCATGGTGAGGGCGATGTCGCCGGTGCCGGGGGGGAGATCGATGATGAGATAGTCCAGCTCGCCCCAGCCGGTTTGCTCGACGAGTTGCTTGAAGGCACCGTGGGCCATCGGGCCGCGCCAGATGAGGGGCTTCTCGGGATCGACAAGCTTGCCGATGGTCATGGCCTTGACGCCATGCACAAAGAAGGGCTGGAGCGTTGAGCCGCGGACGGAGGTTTCCAGGCCGCCGAGGCCGAGCATGGTGGGGAAGGAGGGGCCGTAGATGTCGGCGTCCATCAGCCCGACGGCGTGGCCTTTGCGCGCCAGGCCGATGGCGAGATTGACGGCGATGGTGGACTTACCGACGCCGCCTTTGCCTGCGCCGACGGCGATGATGTGCTTGACGTCGGGGAGCAGTGGCGCTCCCGGGGCTTTGGGTGGGACGGGGATTGGGCGGTGGCCGCCGGGCTGGGAAGGTGGAGGGGTGGAGGAGTGGAGGGGTGGAGGAGAGGGGTCTTCGGTGAAGTCGATGTGGGCGTCGTGGAATGTGTCGCCGGCGCGCTCGACGGTGGTGCGCGTGGCGGCGGAGATCTGCTGAGAGAGTTGGGCGCGTTGCGCCAGCGAGAGGCCCTTGCCTGCGATGCGGATGCTGGCGTGGCCGTCGCAGTAGTTGATTTTCTGAATGGCACCGGGGGGGAGGGCGGCGGCGAGTGCGGCGTGGAGCTGGTCTTTGGAGAGGGGCATGAAGGAGGGTATGAGCAACTATTCG
>JBKJOD010000237.1:0-3023 GCA_046593245.1 Phycisphaerales bacterium | reverse complement strand
CATGGTGGACCAAGACTCCCCACCCATCTCCCCGCACGCCCATCCGCCCGACGAGGGAGACCGCATCGACCGCGCGCTGGTCGCGCGGATCAAGCAAGAGGGCATCGGCAGCCGCGCTGCGTGGGGCGACCTGCTCACCCGCTACCAAAACCGCCTCTTCGCCATCTGCCTGCGCATGGTCCACCACCGCGAGACCGCTAGCGACCTGACCCAGGACGCTTTCGTCAAAGTCTTGCAAGGTCTGGACACCTGGGACGGCCGCTCCAAACTCAGCACCTGGATCTTCCGCGTCACCATGAACGTCTGCCTCTCCCACCTGCGGGCGGCGAAACTACGAAAAACCGTACCGTTTGAGCAAGGGTTTTCCCCCTCTCTTGTTCGAGGTGCATCGAGTGGCCAGAGGAGGCCGATTCACCCCTCCCTGATGGCCGACAAGGAACTGGGGCCGGAGCAGGGCGTCCAAACTCAAGACCAGAAACGGCGAGTTCTCGCTGCTCTGGCCGGTTTGGAGCCCGATCAGCGGGCCATCATCGTGCTTCGCGACGTGCAAGGGCTGGACTACGACCAGATCGCCGCGGCCTTGGAGGTCGCGGTGGGCACTGTCAAGAGCCGACTCTTCCGGGCACGCGTCGCCCTGCGTGAGCAACTCGAAAGTTCAGTTCCCCCTCAGCCCCCCCAATGACCACATCCGGTTCCAACTCCGATCTTCCCGCCGGGCTCACCGAGGCCGACCTGATCGACCTTGCCGACGGTGTGCTGTCGCGCGAGCGGGAAGGGGTGGTGCTGGGCGCACTGAAGCGGCACCCTGAAATGGGGCTGCTGGCCAAGCAGTTCCGGGCAGATCGCGCAATGGTCGCCGCGCTGGGTGAGGTTCGCGCCCCCTCCGGGATCGCGGAGGGGATTGAGTCGCGGTTAGAGGCCGCTGCACTGCGCGATCTGGCCTCGCAATCGCACGACGCACCGCGGCCCATCCCAATCTCGCAAGTGCAGATCCGCGAGACCGGCGCCCTGCGGCTGCTGATGGAAAGCCCGTGGACGCGCCGCTTCGCGACCGCCGCGTCGCTGGCGATTGTGCTGGGCCTCGGCGCGCTGGGTGTCCGAGCCGTGTTCAACGCGCTGCCGGGCAAGGCGATCGTTCACACCGCTCCGCAGCCGAATCCGACTCCGGACGTGCCGACTACGCCGACTACTGAGATCGTCAGCAAGCCCAACGACGAGACGCCTGTCGTGACGACCACCGCGATCGCGGCGGAGCCGCAAGCGAAGAGTGATGAACTCACGCCCGCCGTCGCGGCGCGGCTGGCTGCGGAGGGCCGACTCTCCATCACTGTTCGGGCCGCGGTTGCGACTGCTTCTCTCAAGCGTCTGGAATCACTCGCGAAGGCCCGCGACACCGGATGGCACGCGATCGCGCTGGATGCGCCGGCGCAGTACGCGATGCTGCTCACGCCGCAGAGTAATCCGGCGGTGTCGCCAACTGCTCCGAATGCACCGAACCCGCTTTTGATCGCCGGAAATCAGAACGCTCCCACAACTCCGGTCGCACCCGCACCCAGCGGCGGGCCGCTATTCCCGATGCCGCATCCTGTCGTCAAAGCCATTTACGCGGTGGACCTCACGCCGGGTGAGCAACCCCTCGAGTCGCTGCTGCGTTCCATCGCCGACACACTCCCCGAGGGTGCGACCATCACGCTTCGCACGCTCCCGCGGCCGATCGCCGTGCCGATCGCGCTCGATCCGGACAGCGTGCTCTGGTGGACCAGCCCCGCGAGCAAGTGGTCCAAGCGGACCCGCGTGCCGGTGGTTGTGGAAGGGTTGGAATAGCGACTTTTCCGGGCGTCTTCCGGTACCGTGGTGCAGTGGCTTTGGACTCCGCGACGATTCTGCAACATGCGTGGCGGACTCAAAGCAGTCCACCACGGCACCCATCGCGAACGGGTGGAAGGATCGATGTGCAAACTACTTGTATGACCCGCTCGTGATCGTCCCATCACTCCCGATCTGTACCCACGATGCTCCACTGCGCGGCGTCGCGTACCACGCGCGCCCGACCATGATCGCATCCCACCGGCGATCCGCAGCGCGGCGTGGGCCGGTGCTCTGCATCACCACGCTTGGGTCTACCTCGCGCAGCAACTCCACGGCGGGCTCGATGTACGCGCCGTGATGCGGCAGTTCGAGCACATCGGCGTGCAAACTCCTCGCTGGCGAGTCTGCTCCTGAAGGGAGCAGATTCGCCAGCGCCTCACGCGCGGCATCCCCCGTCAATAGCACGCGCCTCTCCACGCCTCCACCCACATGCACCGGCAGCATCGCCACGATCGACGAATCGTTGGTATCCCGAAACTCCCGCTCGCGCGGCGGCCAGAGCACGCTCGCCGTGATGCCCGCGAGTTCCACGCTCTCTCCCTGCCCGAGCGACAGCACACGCACGCCGCGCCTGGCGAGTTCCGCGAGCAGCTCCGCGGGCGCGGTGCCCGGATTGGCGTTTGCGTATCGCTCCAGTTGCGCCGGCACATACACACGCTCCACGTGCAACTGCTCCACGACATCCGGAAGTCCCGCGAAGTGGTCGATATGGGCGTGCGTGACGACCACCGTCGGCACGCTACGCACTCCGAGCGCACGCATCGCCTGCGGGATTAGCCGCTCGCCCACGCCAGTGGAGAGCGACCCGCAATCCCAGAGCGCGGCCTGATCGCCGCGGCGAATCAGGTGGCACGACCCATCGCCCACCGCCAGCGAATCAATCCGCACTTCAACGCTGGGCGGCAGCCGTGTTCGGAGATACATCTCCGCCCCGAGCCACGCCGCAAGACCAAAAGCGATTCCCCATGACCACACATCCTTCCGCGTGCCGCGCATGAGCAGATACGCCGCGCCCGCCACGCCCGCGATTGCCCACAGGACGCTCACCGTCGGCAACTGCACCGACGCCCCGGGAATCTGATCCAGCCACATGACCACGCCGACGAGGAATCGCGCTGGCCATTCCAACAGGCCCGCTGCGACGCCTGCCGCAC
>JBKJOD010000226.1:0-10031 GCA_046593245.1 Phycisphaerales bacterium | reverse complement strand
GAGTGCGTGGCAGGTTCGGGCTGCCTACAGTTGACCAGTGATCTCTGTTCTGGCCCGGCCCTGTCGGTCGAGTCCTCCAGGATTCCCGACGCTTTCTCTGCCCGAGTCCAAGCAACGGTTTTTGTTTCTATTTGGTAGTTCGGGTAGGAGTAAGGCACATGAAGCTTTACGTTGGCAATCTCTCGTTCAATACGTCCGAATCACAGCTCCGCGAGATGTTCGCGGCCCACGGCGAGGTCTCCTCGGCCTCGCTGGTCATGGATCGCGAAACCGGCCGCCCCCGCGGCTTCGGCTTCGTCGAGTTCCGTGACGATGCGCACGCCAAGGCGGCTATGGCTGCTCTGAGCGGCAAGAACGTCGATGGTCGCGATCTGACCGTCAACGAAGCCAAGCCCCGTGAGGGTGGCGGCGGCGGCGGTGGTGGTGGCGGCGGCCGCGGCATGGGCGGCGGCGGTGGCGCTCGTCGCGGCGGCTGGTAATCCAGCTCGTCACTGATTTCGCTCTTCGCATTGCGAAGGGATGAATGACATACGAAAAACCGGAGCCGCAGGGCTCCGGTTTTGTTTTTGGATACACTCTTTTTTGCCACAGATGAAGACGGATGAAACGGATCAAAACAGAAAAGATGGAGGGCTCGATTCGAGCCGCCGCGCAGTTCCGCTTCGATTTCATCGACACATCCACTGTCTTCTGACACTCACACTCCATCCACCTACCTGATCCGATCCATCCGTGGTCATCTGCGGCAACACCGCTTATTCCGCGGCGGCAAGGCCCGGGGGCGTTTCGCCGAACGGGACGGAGGGCTGCACACCGAGATAGTTCAGCGTGCGCTCCATGATGCGGCGGTTCGCAGGACCGGCGACGATCGCGCCGAAGTAACGCTTCTCGCGCACGAGCTGCGGGCCCGGATCATCCACAACGACGAGTACGACAATCCGCGGCTCCTCGAAGGGGCCACCGGCGATGAAGCTGACGTTGTACTGGCCGCCGTAGTAGCCGTCGGAGCCCTTGGGCTTCTTCTTGCCCTCGGGTGGTTTGCCCAGCGGGGCCTGCGCGGTGCCGGACTTGCCGAAGGAGATGAAGCGGAAGTTCTCTTCCTTGCCCTTCTGCTTGGCCATGCGGCCATCGAGAATGTCTGTCACGCCCTTCATGGTTTCACGCGTGAGCGTGGCGACCTGCGCGGGGAAGACACGCGGGCCGGGGTCGCGCTGCGCGTATTCAACATCGGTTGCGGTGAGCCGCGCCGTGGGCATGGTGCCCGCCTGATCACCGGTGCGGCAGTACGCGCTGAAGGCGCGGCACATCTGCACGGGTGTCACGCCGACCTCGTAGCCGAAGGCGACGGAGGTCTGCGTGTACTTGCTCCATGCTTTCTCAGTGGTGACCATGCCGGGCGTTTCGCCGGGCAGGCCCAGACCGGGCTTGTGGCCGAAGCCGAGGGAGATGATGGTGTTGCGGGTTTGCGGGAAGGTGAGCCGCGCAACGCCCTGAGCCATGCCGATGTTGGACGATTGAACCAGAACTTCGGTCCACGGGAGCGAGGGCTTGGAATGCACATCCTTGACGAGGCGGCCGTAGGGCGTGTGCCACTCGCCGTTGTAGGTGTTGAAGACTTCGCTCGGTCGCGTGACGCCGTACATCAAACAGGCGGACCACATGAAGGGCTTGAACGTGGAGCCGGGTTCGTAGACATCTTCAATGCAGCGGTTGCGGGCGAGCGCCGGGTCGATCGCGGCCTGGGTGTCTTTCGGGATGATCTTGTAGCGGGTGCCGTTGCCGCCCTTGGGGATCGGAACCGACCAGTCATAGACCTTCGCGTCTTTGCACTCGCGAACGATGTCGGCCATGGCGAGGATCTCGCCGGTGTGTGGGTCCATGACGACGCAGCGGCCGCCAGCGGCGTCCGCCTCTTCCACGCCGCGGCGGAGCTCTTCGACGGCGATGTGCTGGATTTCCAGATCGATGGAAAGCCGGATGTCCTGGCCGCGCTCGGGCGGTGAGTATCCGCCCGGAAAGACCCACATGGGCTCGCCGTGGGCATCGCGGACATAGGTGAGCGAGCCGGGTTGGGATTGCATGAGCGGGGCGAAGAGGCGTTCGCCGCCGGAGAGCGGATTCATTTCAGCACCGACACCGCCGACGACATTTGCGGCGATCGCCTTGGCGGTGTACTCGCGCATGGGGCGGGTTTCCAGATGCACACCGGGAATGGGCTTGCCATTCAACCGGAGCGCCTTGACCATATCAATGCGGCCCTCGTCGAGCGTCTTGCCGATCGGGATGAACCGCTTGAGCCGGGTGGCCTCTTCGGGCGGGTTCGGGTCGCTCATGACGGCAATCGCCTCATCGTTGTTCTCCATGGCGGGAACAACCTTCTTGGCGATCTCGGTGACGGGGATGCCGACGGCATCGGCGACGAGTTTCATCGCCTCGCCGCCGCCTTCGGCGGGTTTGGGGAACGTGATGGGATCAATGAAGACGCGCGAGCCGAACTTGGAGGTGGCCAAGGGAATGCCGCGACGGTCGGTCAGGTCGCCGCCGGGCGCGCGCTCGGGGACGGATGTCAGCCGATTGCTGATGAACGGGACGAGGTTCTGGCCCGGCGCGAGCTGCAACTGCGCGACGCGCCCAAGCATGACGGCGAGCACGCAGGCAACGCCGATGGCGGCGAACCTGGCGGTGCGGTCGATGCGTGTTGGCTCGGCGGGGGTGGCAAGACCGGCGGCGTCTCGCACCTGCGCGGGGCGGGAACGGGTGGCGGTGTCGAGCGGAGAGAACGTCGAGGGATGGATGGTGGTCACCACGAACTCCGGCGGCGCGAGCGGCGGCGTGGATGCACGTGGAGAAAAGGGACCGATCCAGCACGGCTCGCGTGCGCGTTTATCGGCTATCGCCCTGCGAGGAGTCCACCGAAGCTGTCTCGGTCAGGTCGAGAGCTTCCAGCCGGGCGAGGATCGTGAAACGCTCGGAGTTGATGGGCGTGAGAACGCCGTATTTTTGCGCCAGGTTCTCGATATTGTCCGGGGTGGTCAGCTTGGCGATCTCGGTGCGGAGCTTCCAGAGTTCGCGATCATGGGCGGAGACGCGACGCTGGACGTCGGCCATCTCGTGGGCCGCCTGCACGCGGAGCTGCCGGATACCCAGCAGCACGCAGGCGATGAGCCCCAGCCCAACTATGAGCGCGGCGAGCTTGTATGCCATGGCGGAGTTCTCACTTGACGGGAATGCGGAGCTTCATCCCGACGGAGAGGGATTCGGGATCGGGCAGGGTTGCCTTGTTCGCCTCGATCAGGTCGTTCACGCGTTTGCCCGAGTTCAGCATTTTGCGGGCGATGGAGGTCAGCGTGTCGCCTTCCTTGACGACGTACTCCTTGTAGTCGGTCGGCTTGGCAACCGGGGGTTGCTGGGCAGACTGGTCGCCACGAAGCGTGCTCGGATTTGTGAGTTGACCGTTCTGGGGCGTTGAGGACGGAGGCGGCAAAGTCTGCGCGACCGGCACATATGGCTTGCCGAGCAGGACATCCTTGGGCGGGAGCATGAGGGTGACGCCCTTGTGGATAGTTCCGCTCGCACTGAGCTTGTCTTTGTTGTACTCTCGAACTTTTTCCCACAGGCCGCCCTGACCGTAGACCTTGGCGGCGATGCCGTACAGGGTGTCGCCGTCTTTGACGTCGTAGCGAGTAAGGGGGATTTGCGGGACAGCGGGAGAGGGCGAAGGCGCACCGGATTCGGGGTGATAGCCATCCGGGCCGGCGTTGGGAGCGAGGTTGCGTGTTTCAACCAGCGGATAGGTTGTCCCGCCACTCATTGTGAGTTGGATTCCCCGCGGAGCATCCTGCGGCAGCGGCTGCACAACACCGGGAAGCGCCACAAGATCCGGGCGGGATGAGCCGGCGCTGCCCGTGATGGGCTGGCTTCCGGCCATGCCATCGGAGATAGGACGGGCACCGTTGGTGCTGGCACCCATCTGCCGCGCAGTGGGCTGGCGAATGTCCGAAGCCCCAGCCATTTCAACCTGGCGGGCCTTGGAAAAGTGATCGCTGATCAGCACGCCCAGAACGAGGACGAGTGCGAATCCGACGATGAGGGCGAGTTTGTGTTCTCTGGTCACGGCGATTGCGTCCCTGCAAACGACCCGAATGGAACCCGCTGGCTGGTCGTGGTGGACATCCGTTCCACCGGCCATCGGGGCTGTCATGCTATCAACCTCCGGTCCTGCGTTCCCGCTCGAACCGACATCTCATTCTGTGGCTACCGCAATCGGCGTGCCCGCTGATCATTGGCTGCGTACCCCTGACAATCGCACCACCCGCATCTTTGCGGATCGAGAACGGGGATTGTCGGTAACTTCATCTTCGCCTGCAACTACAGGTTTCCTGGTGACTGGTTCCACCAGTCCGCGTTCTGCGAGGTCCGCGAAGCATTGTTTCACGGGCCGATCCTCCAGCGAGTGAAACGAGATGATTCCGATTCTGGCTCCTGGAGCGAGCCAAGATTGCTTACCTGAAGCGACGCTGGCCGCCGCGCGGGCGATGGAGTCCAACAGGCGTTCCAAGCTCCCGATCTCGTCATTGACGGCGATTCGCAGGGCCTGGAACGTTTTGGTCGCCGGGTGAATACGCATTCCAGCGGCCAGCATGGTCGGTACAGCGGCACGAACGATCTCCGCCAACCGAACCGTGGTCTCTATCGGCCCCGCCTTCCGCTCTTGGACAACTTTCGCGGCAATCCGGCGGGCCACGTTCTGCGGCTCCTCGCCGATGTCGCGTATCAACTCCATCAACTCCTGCTCGCCCATGGTGCTCACGAGTTCGGTCGCCGAAATAGGGGCCTGGGGGTTCAGACGCATGTCCAAGGGGCCATCCCGCATAAAACTGAAGCCGCGCGAGGGGTCATCAACTTGAGGGGAGGCGAAGCCGAGGTCGGCGAGGAGCACGTTGGCCGATGTCGGCTGAGGCATGTTGGATGTCGGATGCGAACCAGTTCCGAACGCTGTGCCGCTGGACATAAGCCGAGCCACTTCGGCGAAGGAGCCGTGGTGCGTGAGCAGGCGGGGGGCGTTCGGAAGGTCACGCAGCCGTTCAGACGCGGCCTGGAGATTGGCGGCGTCAAGGTCCAGGAGGATGACGGTGCCCTGTGGACCAACCCGTTCGGCCATGGCCGCAGCGTGGCCACCGAGGCCGGCGGTGCAATCGATCACGGTCTCCCCGAGCTGGGGGTTGAGCAGGTCGATGGTCTCTCGGAGCAGCACGGGGATGTGCCGAGGACGTGTACGAGCAGAATGAGCATCGGGTGCTGCCATGCGTAAAAAGGGTACACCCATTTCGCCGACACCCCCACTACACGCACATCAAATGTGCGAGTCGGGGGAGTCGTTCATCGCAAGGTACGTTGCGAGGAGTCCGGATGCCGAGTCACATCGCGACGTAAGCCGCGTCGAGTTCCTGGGCTGGACATACACCAGCGATTAGTCCAAGCCGTCTGGAATGGGCACACAGAATGAGAAAGTCGAGCCGCGGCCCATGTCGGATTGGACCTGGATAGAGGTGCCGAGCAGGCGCGCGGCCTGAGCGGCGATCGCGAGGCCGAGCCCGAAACCACCGTCGTCGGCAATGGTGGTTTTTCCATAGCGCGGGGTGGACTTGAAGGCCTCGAAAAGCCCCTTGAGCTGTTCGGGGGCGATGCCGGGGCCATCGTCGGATATGCGCACGTTCCACAGACGCTTGGCGACATTTGCCGGCTTGGGGTGGGCATGTGAAGCGGCGGGGTTGTCCTGGCATTGTGCGGTGACGCGAACCATCCCGACCGTGTGCGCGTTTCCAACGGTGTGCTTGACGGCGTTCCCGATGAGGTTTTGCAGGACGATGGATGCCAGGTCCGCGTTGGTCTCGGCGATGCAGCCCGGATGAATATCCAGTTCAACGGTCACATTCTTTTGCGCCGCTTCTGCGGAGGCGAGCAGAACGATGGGCTCCGCGACTCCCCGCAGTTCGACGAGGGACGCTCGCGGCGGAGCGCTGGAGTTGCGAAGCTGCTCGTGCTCGAGCAATCGTCGCATGCCGTCGCGGGTGCGCTGCATGGTCTCCATGGCGGCAGCGACAAAGCCAACCGTGTCCTTCATCTCGGGCACACTGGACAGTCGCTTCTGCACAAACTCGAGGTTGATCGAGATCACGCCGATGTTGTTGCCCAGATCGTGCGAGAGGAAGGAGAGATACTTGAGCTGCGATTCGGCGGCCTCACGAAGCTCCTCTTCCTGCTTCTGAACAAGCGCGAGCACGCCTTGTTGCAGCATGATGTCGATCATGCCGTGCAACGCGGCCGCCTCATCCGGAACGCACTGCCGCTTGAGTTCGCATTCAACGTTTTCAACGATCACACGGCGAAGCACGCGCTCCTCCGCGAACAGGGCTGTCAGATCGAAGTCCTGCGAATATCGCTGGAAGCCGTGCAACGGGGCCGTCTTCACCAGCCGGTGAAGATCTGGCGGATCGTTGGAGCCCAATGCATCGGCCATGACTCCGAGTATCAGCGAGACGTCATCGCGAAACTGCTTGACGGACAGCTCGCTCAACTCTGGCATGATCTGCAGCGTTCGCCGGCGCCACTCGCTGATCATGCGTTCGGATGTGTTGCGGATGGCCTGGGCAAGCAGCGGAAACGGGCGATACGCCTGTTTGTCCGGCGGCGGGCTCATCAGCTCTTGCTCGGTGAGTTTTTCTGACATGCACAAGAATATGCCAGGCAGGCCACCCGCCGACGGCCGCGGTCGCGCCGCGTACCAAGTGAAAGCCGTTCATGGGTCCCGGGGGCGCTGCCGGGATTGTTGGGCGTTTGACTGTTGTGCCATGGCGATGCCGAGGGGGATGGACGGAGCGTGGGCGTTCCCGCCTTAATTCATAGAAGAAAGACCCCCGTCGAATTACGGGGGTCTTTGCAGGTGTGGTTGGGTGATCGTGGATCGCTGCGTGCGAGCGTTACGCGCCCGCGAACCACGCGCTCAGAAAGTTGAAGATGTCGGCGGGCTCGATCGTGCCTGAACCGTCGAAGTCGGCTTCGGGGGTCTGCGCGAAAAACCATCCAAGATACGTGAAGATATCCTGGGCCGAGATTCGGCCGTCACGGTCGCAGTCGGAGCGATGGCCGGACGTACAGGAGTCGGTGCCGGTGGTTTGCAGGCAGGTAAAGAGTGCGCGGAAGGTGGCGGCGTCGGAGTTCTCCGTCACATCCACATGGGCGTCCGGCGCGATCACGCCGTTGCGCGGGTCATTGAGCACCGGGCAGAAGAACCACCGCAGCCCCTGCGAGCCGTCCGCGGCGGGAACGGTGATCGTCACATAGCCCGAGCTGCGAAGCGACTCGAGCTGATCGATCGTCTTGATGATCGGAGTGCCGTCGTTGTCAAGACCGTTCTGAGCGGCAAGTGCGGCCAGAGCGGCCTGACCAGCGGGGGTGCCGGTGGCTGCGGGCGTGAACCTGACGAGGTTGATCTGCCATGTGCCGAGTACATCGTGAGAGAAATAGCCGTTGCGCAGATCGGCCATCAGATCCTGGCGCTTGGGAAACACCGCGAACGGAGCGTTGGTGGCCTTGGGGAACTCGTACACCTTGTATTGGTCGGCGATCTGTCGGGCCTGCACGCCCGCGGAGTTGTTCGTGAAACTCGCGGCGTTGGGGAGACCCGTCACGTTGAAGAAAATGCGATGACCGGAGTGGTCATATGCGGTGGATGTGGAGAGCAGCCGGATGTTGTTGAAGTTCGGACCATTCTCGCGATTATCGATCACCGAGTTTGGCCCGCTGCCGGTCGGACGGCCGGCAATGGCGCGGGGATTCACGCCGTTGGCGAGGTAGAAAGAGTCGGAGAAATCAAAGGGCGGACCCTGATAGCCGTCGGCAAGCGAGATGCCGGCCGTGAGGGTCGTGGCGACAGCGGCCAGAGAGAATGAGCGAAGAACGAAGTTCATGGTACAGATTCCTTTGTGAAAGCGCACCGGGTGCCGCGGGCGAATCCGCCGCGCCGACCCCGTCTTTTCACATGCGGAATATGGATTCCGGAACTGTCAGAGAACTTGTAATGGCTCACAGTGGGCGATGACATCGCTTAGGCACTGAACCCAGTCATCGGAAGGAACTGACCATCCTTGTGGAAGACCTCGCCATCGGCCGCGATCGTGCCGCCGGGGCTGGTGCCGCGTTTGCGCAGCTCGCAGACCATGTCCCAGTGCAGGCCGCTCTCGTTGCTGGAGCCGCTCTCCGGGTAGCCCGCGCCGACGGCTGCGTGGAAGGTGCCCCCGATCTTCTCGTCAAAGAGCGTGTTCTTGGAGAAGTCGGTGATGGAGTAGTTGGTGCCGATGGCGATCTCGCCGAGATTCCGCGCGCCCGCATCCTGATCGAGCATGTCGATGAGGAACTTCTCGTTCTTCTTCGCGCTTGCCTCGACGACGCGCCCGCCCTTGAACGCCAGCCGCACGCCCTCCACCTCGCGGCCCTGATAGACGGCGGGGAAGGTGTAGTTCACGTGACCCTCGACGCCGAAGCCACCGATGCTGGGGAGCGTGGGGCCCGCGAAGACCTCGCCATCCGGGAAGTTTTCCATGCCGCCGCAGTTGATCCATGTGGCCTTGGAAACATCGACGCGCAGGTTGGTGCCGTCGTGGCCGTTGTGCGGCGCGACCGTGAACTGGAGTTGCTTCTTGCCGGTGAGATACTCAACGACCTTCTGCTGACGCGCGTGGATCTTCTGCCACTCCGCGACGGGGTCCGCAAGATGCAGCAGCCCGGCGCGGAAGACGAAGTCCTCGTACGCGGAGAGCGACATCTCCGCATCCTGCGCGTTGCCGTTTGTTGGGTAGAGTGTGCCGACCCATCGCAGGCCACCGGGTTCCGTGCTGCGGGCGGCGCGATCCATGAAGACCTTGAACCACGGCTTGCGGGCGGACTGATGGGCCGCGACGCGCTTCGGATCGATGTTGCCCAGCGACTTGGTGTTCGTCTCGGCCCAGAAGCCGATCTGGACATCGATCTTCGAGACGCGATGAATGTCCAGCTCCGAGCAGTAGCGGAGCTGGTCATCGGTGCCGTGCTCGAGCAGAATGCCGTTCAGCGTTTCGCTGCGCGGCGCCCAGAAGGGATGACCGCCCGCCCGCAGGACCGCCGCGAACGTCGCCTCCACCAGCGGCATTGCCACCGGGTCCGCGGCGATCGCCACCAGATCGCCCTTCTTGATCTTGGTGGAGTATCGAACGAGCACATCGGCGAGTTTGTCGAGGCGTTGGTCGCGCATGGGGCGGAAGAATAGCCGCAGATGAACGCGGATAGAACGGATCAGAGCGTTCCGCCTCGCTCTAATGTCATTCCCCTGATCGCATCCGTCCCATCCGCGTGCATCTGTGGCTGCCTCTTCTGGCTAGGCCAGTTGGATCGGCAGCACCTTACGAAGCTCCCGCATCGTCTGCTCCACATCGCCCGCACCCCCCACCAGCACGCGCCGGATGTGCGTCTTCTCGTCATCCATCGTGATGCGCGCCTCGACGAACGTGAGCGTGCCCACGCTCCGCGTCGTCAGCGTTGCATGGAATGCCTTCTGCTTGCCATCTTGGGCAAACTTGCGGACATCCTCGATGCTGCTGGCCGACGCACTGAGATACGCCGCTTCATCCAGCGGCACCGCGGCGAACAGCCGCACGAGGTCCTCGCGCTTCAGGAACGCCAGGAAGTTTCCGGCCTTCGGACCCTTGGTGTTGTCCAGCAGCACGCGGTAGAAGGCGAGGAAGGCCGTGGGCTGGTCGATCGGCGTTGCCCGCGCGGCGTCGAAGACCGCGGCTTGGATCGCCTCTCCCTTCCACTCGCAGCGAGTGAGCTTCTCCGCCAGCATGTGCAGGAAGCCGCGCTGCACGGGGCTGAGCTCGCTCGCCTTCGCCGGGGGCGAGGTTTGCAGCGTGAGCCGCTCCTCGGGCAGTGCGAGGTTGGCAATAAAATACTTGGCCGCGTGGACCCGGCGATCCAGATGGCCGCGCTCGATGGAC